>CAJBVG010000301.1 GCA_903958995.1 uncultured bacterium
CCAATTAACATAATAACTTAGTAACGCAATAACCTAATAACATATAACAATATTGAAGTTAATTTATCTCATTTACAGATAGTTATAATTTAAACAAAATAAAATGGCCACTGCATGCAACCGAAACCCACTAAATAGCATCTTGACAGTATAATGAGCTTAAAATTGGGACATAAGCTAAGCCTTGATGAAATACTCGAGGGCAGTAAACGAGGGGAACGTAAGTTTCAAGAGTTACTGTATAAGCACTTCGCTTCGAAGATGCTGGTAGTGTGTGCGAGATATGCGAAGGATAATTTTGAGGCGGAGGATATGTTACAAGTAGGTTTTGTGAAGATCTTTGAAAAAATAGCGGATTACAAAGGAGATGGATCATTTGAAGGATGGGTGAGGAGAATCATGGTGAATACTTCGATAGAGTTTTATCGTAAAAATGCCAGAATGTTTCCCATGGTCGATATAGATCATGCACCAGAAGGGCAAGTTCAAGAAAACCAAATGGCAAGAATGAATATGAACGATTTGTTATCTGTTATTAGAAAATTATCTCCAGGCTACAGATTGATATTTAACATGTATGCAATTGAGGGGTTTTCTCATAAAGAGATAGCAAAAGAATTAGGGATAAGTGAGGGGACATCAAAATCACAACTAGCAAGAGCTAGAGCAATTTTGCAGGAAAATATTTTAAAAATGGAGGGCAAATAAAATGAAGCACTCAGAAAACAATAACGAGTTCGATCAACAATTTAAAAATGCATTTGATGGCTTTGAAATGGAGCCTAGCGAAGGTGTTTGGAATGGCATAGAACAAGAGCTTGATAAAAAGAAAAAAGGGATAGTAATTAGTTGGACTGCACGACTATCAATCGCAGCTTCAATCATTTTTTTAATTACTGTTGGTGTATATCAATTTAATTTCTCTGGTAACGAAACTGCTACTCAAACTTCTGCAAACCTTGCAAACAATAGCAATAACAATGCTTCTGTAAAAGCTGATTCGATAACAGAAAAAAAAGTTGAAAAAATTTCAACACCGATGCAACCAATCTCAGAAGAGCGTCGTCTTGCTGATGTAGTTGAGATTAAAAGTCGTAGTACTCGTTCTTCGAAAAGCATAAAAAAAGGTATAGCAGCAGAGTCTAAAACAAAATTAGATACTCGTTCTTTAGAAGAGAAAAATGCGATTGAGTTGTTACGTAAGATGGAAGATAAAGCAGAATTGAATCGTACAGCACCAATAGTAGAACCTGAAAATAAAAGACCAATAATGCCTGTACCAGTACCAAGCCCAAGTGTGGCAGTAAATACAGGATCAAAAACAGAAGTTGGAGTATTAGAGATGTTGAATTTCGTAGCACAAAAGGTGAGTGGGAATGCAAATACAGAATTAGTTGCTATAAATGAAAGTAAAAAAATAGATGGATCAGTTCGTAAAAAATATGAAGTCGACTTAGGAATTGTGAAGTTTAGCAGAATAAAAAACACCAATAAATAATTAACGAAAATAACCTAATGAATTATAACGATATGAAAAAGTCAGTATTAGTGCTTGGATTAGTGGCAGGAGTATTCACTACAAGCGTAAACGCACAATCAAGAACAGTAAAAGCTGCAAATGCAATTAATCACACAAAAGACGCTATTGCTAGTGTAATTAACTTAGATCCTATTGATGTTGTTGCAGAATATGTACACAAGAAAAAAAATGCAGTAGCTGATTTATATACAGCTAACGATTTAAAATTTGATGCTTCTTTGACTTCTGTAGATTCAGGAAAAAGAAAAACAGATACTACAGAAATCAAAGTTGGTAAAACTAGAATTGTAGTTATTGGAGAACCTAAAATCGAAAAGATTTATATGGAAATGGATTCAACTGGCGACTTTGATTCTGACAGTAAATCATACAGTAGTGATGATAAAAAAGAGCACAAAAAAAGCGAAGGAAATTTAGAATTCTCTATTGGATATAATGGTTTTTTAGAAAATGGTTCTACTAGTTTGTCTGCAGGAAACAAAGGATTAAACTTGATCAATGGAAAATCAACTAACGTAAATTTAACATATAACCACTACTTCAATATTTACAAAGAGAATGTACGCATCTCGGTTGGTTTAGGATTAGATTGGAATAACTATAGATTAGCTGGCGACAGTACATTATTGCCTACTCAAATTACCTTAACATTCAATACTGATCCAGCTGCAAACACTGTTGACTTTACTAAAAATAAATTATTGGCACGTTATGTAACTATGCCTGTGATGTTACACTTCCAAACAAATGAAGGCGATAATGGAAAAAGAGTAGGAATTTCTGGTGGTGTTGAATTAGGTTACCTAATTAATGGTCGTGTGAAACAAGTAAGTGAAGTAAAAGGTAAAACTAAAGTAAACGATAAATTCAACTTAAACGACTTACGTTACGGATTGATGGGAAGAGTGAGCTATGGAGATATGGGAATTTATGCTAAATATTACCCACAAAGTACTTTCAATAAAAATGAAGGCCCAGATTTAAATACTTTTTGTGTTGGTTTGACCTTAGGTCTTGACTAACAAGGTTTGATAAATAAATAATGCGTAGAGCTCTCCATCCAATGGAGGGCTTTTTTTATATATTTGTAAGATTATACATCTATTATGAAAAAATATCTTTTACTAGTTTTATTATTCTTAGGTAGCAAAACATTTGCTCAAACTGTTCAAAATGGTGGTTTTGAAACGTGGACGAATTTGTTATTCTTTTACGAACCTCAAGGATATGTAAGTTCTAATTATGCTTCGGTTTTGTTAGGAACTGGAGGCTTGCCACGTGCAAACGTAAGTCGTTCGACAAGCAAACATAGTGGTACTTATGCAGCAAAATTAGAATCATACGCTCAAAATACTGGTGATAGTTTAGGAGTACCCGGACTATTAATTACAGGGGCATTAGATTTAGCTAATACAACCATTAAACCAGGCATCCCTGTTTCGGGTGGTCGCCCAACTGAACTTAGAGGATATTATAAATATGCTGAAGGAATATTGCCAGACTCTGGAGTGTTAACCATATTATTTTCGAAATACAATCCTCTTTTAGGAGGATTAAATATTATTGGTATTGGTGGTACTGTATTTAGCAACACAGCAGCTTATACGCAATTCTCAGCTCCTATAACTTATTTAACAGCAGAAACTCCAGATACAGTTATTATCATCATGGGAACTACTACTTCAATTGGGTTAGATAGTGCTTCGCTTGCCTCTGCTCCTGTAGGTTCAATTTTATTTGTTGATGATTTAACTTTCTTTGGTAATGCACCAAATTCAGTTGGATCAGTTGATAAATTAATTGAAGCATCGTTATACCCAAACCCTAGTGCTGATTTAGTAAATGTTGATTATACTCAGACTACAACTTCAGAAGTTACTATTCAATTGTTGAGTATTGATGGTAGAGTTGTATATTCTGATCGTATTTACAAGAATTCAGGAAAGCAAACAATATCAGTTAATATTGCTGATGTAAATGCTGGTATGTATCAGTTGGTGATTACCACTGCAGATGGCAGTATTCGTAAAGGGCTTGCTGTAGTAAGATAATTTGGCAGTTCGTCGGAGCGTCCTCGCTCCGACATAAAATATAAAGCTGGGCGAAATGTTCGGCTTTTTTTATTTTATAATTTTTTTTTAAATTCTTTGTTTTCTGAAGCCAAAAGCAAGTCAATAATCTTTAATTAATTTAAAGATTGCGACGGCTATTAATGTATGCTTTCTATTTAATACTTAGCACCGATGTCTTCAGAAATCCAAAGAATTTGTGCTATTGACGATGAACCTATGTTGTACTCAAATTTCCTACGAAGTCAGGTATACTAATCTTTTAAGATTTTAAAATAAAACGGAGTGACTAATAGGCTAGAAAGCATTCCGGTTAAGCCGTCGCACTTCTAGGATGGGATGTAGGAGTTAACTTGCTTTTTTTATTTTAAAAATTAAAAGATGAAAAAAGAACTTTATTTTAAAAATTTAAAAAAGTAAAAAATGATAAAAAAAATCCCGCTTCATTTCTGAGCGGGACTTTTTTTTATATTTAGACGGTCACTGAGCGGAGCCGAAGTGAGCCGATTGACTCGTTACAGTAAAGACTCAACAAGGACCACTACTTTATCAGCTAGCACTTCGATCACACCACCAGAAATGTTCATTTCTTGATTGCCTTCTTTCGCTTTGAATTTCAACGATCCTTTTTCTAAAGTAGAAATAATAGGAGCGTGATTATTCAACACTTCGAATGAACCTGAAGTGCCAGGTACACTTACTGAAGTTACTTCTCCAGCGTATACTTTTTTATCAGGTGTTAATATTTCTAATAGCATAATATTAAGCGTTTGCTTCTGCGATCAATTTTTTACCTTTTTCCATTGCTTCTTCAATAGTACCCACTAAGTTGAAAGCCATTTCAGGATATTCATCTACTTCACCTTCCATAATCATGTTGAATCCTTTGATAGTTTCTTTAATGTCTACTAATACACCTTTTAATCCAGTGAATTGCTCAGCAACGTGGAAAGGTTGAGATAAGAAACGTTGAACACGACGAGCACGAGATACAATTAATTTATCTTCTTCAGATAATTCATCCATACCAAGGATCGCGATGATATCTTGTAATTCTTTGTAACGTTGTAAAATTTCTTTAACACGTTGAGCACATCCGTAATGTTCAGCACCAATAATTTCTGGAGCAAGAATACGAGATGTAGAATCCAATGGATCTACTGCTGGGTAGATACCTAACTCAGCAATTTTACGACTCAATACTGTTGTTGCATCTAAATGGGCAAACGTTGTTGCTGGAGCAGGGTCAGTTAAGTCATCGGCAGGTACGTAAACCGCTTGTACCGATGTAATAGATCCTCTCTTAGTTGATGTGATACGTTCTTGCATCATACCCATTTCTGTAGCTAAAGTTGGTTGGTAACCTACCGCTGAAGGCATACGGCCTAATAACGCTGATACCTCTGAACCTGCTTGTGTGAAACGGAAAATGTTATCGATGAAGAATAAGATATCACGACCACCACTTTGCTCATCACCATCACGGAAGTATTCCGCAACTGTTAATCCTGATAATGCCACACGTGCACGTGCTCCAGGAGGCTCATTCATTTGTCCGAATACGAATGTTGCTTTCGAATCTTTTAAAGCTTCGTGATCTACTTTAGATAGATCCCAACCGCCTTCTTCCATCGAATGCTTAAACTCATCTCCGTAACGGATAATGTCTGCTTCAATCATCTCTCTCAATAAGTCGTTACCCTCACGAGTACGCTCACCCACACCTGCGAATACCGATAAACCATCGTATGCTTTCGCGATGTTGTTGATTAATTCTTGAATTAATACTGTTTTACCTACACCGGCACCACCGAACAAACCAATTTTACCACCTTTTACGTATGGCTCTAATAAGTCGATTACTTTGATACCTGTGAACAAGATCTCTGTTTCAGTTGATAAATCTTCGAATCTTGGTGGTTTATTGTGAATGGCACGGCCATTTTCTTTGCTTACTTCACCCATACCATCGATAGCATCACCAACAACGTTAAATAAACGTCCTTTGATTGCTTCTCCGACTGGCATTGTGATAGGAGATTTCATATCAATTACATCCATTCCACGAACTAATCCGTCTGTAGAATCCATCGCAATTGTACGTACTCTGTCTTCACCTAAATGTTGTTGACACTCTAATACGATTTTTTGACCATTTTCTTTAGTCACATACAAAGCATCTAAAATGTTAGGCAAACTCGCGCCTTCGGCAGCGAAGCTAACGTCCACTATCGGACCGATGATTTGAGCAATTTTCCCAATATTTGGCATAATTATCTATTATTTTTTCGTGCCGCAAAGTTAACTTTTCTTACCTAATTTCAAACCGAATATTAAAATAAAATCAACATTTTTATCACATATCCAATAGGAGTCTATTTTGCCCCTTTTTATACTCCTTTTTGAACTATTTGATTGACTTTTAGGAATTCTCAAAATTGTGGAAAAACGACCCAAAACTAGAGCAAAACATTCTTTAATTTTGGTACTCATTATTTGCCATGCCTGATTTTTCACATTTACACGTTCATACTCAATATTCCTTACTCGACGGTGCTGCCGACATCAAAAAGCTATTTAAAAAAGCTTCTAAAGATGGCATGAAAGCACTCGCGATTACCGATCATGGGAATATGTTTGGTGCGTTTAAGTTTGTGGCAGAAGCTGGTAAACACGGAGTTAAACCAATTGTAGGCTGCGAATTCTATGTGGTTGAAGACCGTCATAAGCGCCAATTTACCAAAGACGACCGCGATGTTCGTTATCATCAATTACTACTTGCTAAAAATGCTCAGGGGTATAAAAACCTAGTAAAACTATGTTCTCTAGGGTATGTTGAAGGCCTTTATGGTAAATACCCTCGTATCGATAAGGAGTTAGTTTTAAAATATCATGAGGGACTTATTGCTACAACCTGTTGTTTAGGTGCAATGGTTCCCAAAGCCATATTGCGTAAAGGCGAAAAAGAAGCAGAAAAGGAATTTGAATGGTGGTTAAATATTTTTGGTGAAGATTATTACATTGAACTTCAGCGCCATAAAATGCAAGACCAAGATAAAGTAAATCAAGTACTTCTAGGTTTTGCGAAGAAATACAATGTAAAAGTAATTGCCTCTAACGACTCCCATTATGTTGATCGTGAGGACTCCAATGCACATGATATTTTATTGTGTATTAATACTGGTGAAAAACAAAGTACACCAACCAATAAAGAATTTTCTGATGATGATTCCTTTGTGAAAGGAACTCGATTCGCTTTTTATAATGACGAGTTTTATTTCAAAACGCAACAGGAAATGAATAATTTGTTCATTGATATTCCGGAAGCCATTGATAATACGAACGAAATCGTTGATAAAATAGACACCCTGAAGTTGAAGCAAGATATTATGCTTCCCAACTTCGTCATCCCAACTAATTTCAATACCCAAGATGAATACCTTCGTCATATCACTTTCGAAGGAGCTTATAAACGCTACGAAACCTTAACGGCAGAAATTGAAGAACGCTTAAATTTCGAGTTGTTTACCATCGAAACGATGGGCTTTGCTGGTTACTTTTTAATTGTAGCAGATTTTATAAAAGCTGGAAGAGATATCGGTGTATTTGTTGGCCCTGGAAGGGGTTCAGCAGCGGGCTCTGCCGTTGCATTTTGTATTAGCATCACCAATATTGATCCTATTAAATACAACTTACTTTTTGAGCGTTTCTTAAATCCCGAACGTAAGTCGATGCCCGATATTGATACGGATTTCGATGACGAAGGCCGACAAAAAGTTATCGATTATGTAGTTGATAAATACGGCAGAAACCAAGTAGCCCAAATTGTAACTTATGGTACAATGGCAGCTAAAATGAGTATTAAAGATGTGGCTCGTGTGATGGATTTACCATTAGCAGAATCCAATGCTTTAGCGAAGCTTGTACCCGACAAACCTGGAACAGAACTCAATCGTGTAATACTTGCCAATATTGATGGTGAAGGTGGCTTAAAAGATAAAGAAGGTTACCAAGCTGATGATTTAGATAATATTAAACAGCTGCGTGCTATTTATAATTCTGATGATTTCAGATCGAAAGTGTTAAAAGAAGCATTGATACTAGAAGGGTCTGTGCGTGGAACTGGTATTCACGCGGCAGGAATCATTATTGCTCCGATGGATTTAACGGATATAATTCCGGTATCTACATCAAAAGATACCGAGTTGTTAATTACCCAGTATGATGGTAAAGTAATTGAAGATGCTGGTGTAATTAAGATGGACTTTTTGGGATTAAAAACATTAACGATTATTCGTGATGCCCTTGAACTCATCAAACAAAAAAGAGGAATTGAATTTGATATTGATACTATTCCATTAGATGATGCTAAAACGTTTGAGCTTTACCAACGTGGGGAAACCAATGGAACATTCCAATTTGAATCTGCCGGAATGCAGAAACATTTGGTTGATTTGAAGCCCGATAAATTTGAAGATTTAATTGCGATGAATGCACTGTACCGCCCAGGTCCAATGCAATACATCCCTAAATATATTTCTCGTAAACATGGTAGAGAGCAAGTAACGTACGACTTACCTGAAATGGAAGAGTACTTGCAAGACACCAATGGTATTACGGTATATCAAGAGCAAGTGATGTTGCTTTCTCAAAAGCTTGCAGGCTTCAGTAAAGGCCAAGCAGATACGCTGCGTAAAGCAATGGGAAAGAAAGATCGTAAGATGTTGGATGACCTGAAAGGCTTATTCATAACAGGTGCGGTAGAGCGAGGATTAGATAAAAAGAAATTAGAAAAAGTTTGGACAGACTGGGAAGCATTTGCATCGTATGCATTTAATAAATCCCATTCTACATGTTATGCTTTCGTTGCTTTTCAAACAACTTATTTGAAAGCAAATTATCCTTCAGAATACATGGCATCAGTGTTAACTCATAACTTGAGTAATATTGATAAAATCACCTTCTTTATGGAAGAGTGCCGTCGTATGGGAATGTCGGTTTTAGGTCCAGATATTAATGAAAGTATTTATAAGTTTTCGGTTAATGATGACGGGCAAATTCGATTTGGATTAGGAG
Source organism: uncultured bacterium (assembly GCA_903958995.1). Taxonomy (GTDB): domain Bacteria; phylum Bacteroidota; class Bacteroidia; order Sphingobacteriales; family Sphingobacteriaceae; genus CAJBVG01. Next base: position 8,686 of record CAJBVG010000301.1, read on the forward strand.
CTGTAAAAGGAGTAGGGGAAGCTGCTGTTCAGGCAATCATAGAAGAACGAAATGCGAATGGGAAATACACTTCTGTATTTGATTTGGTGAAGCGTATTAATTTACGATCAGCAAATAAAAAAACATTAGAATCACTAGCAAATGCTGGTGCATTCGATTCCTTTAATTTGCATCGTGCAATTTATTTTAATCACGATCCTAATGAGAATGGAAATTTCTTAGAGAAATTAATTCGCTTCGGAGCGAATTATCAAGATAGTTTAACCTCAGCACAATCATCATTATTTGGTACAGGTGCAGCATCACAAATTCCGGAACCCCGTGTTCCTGTTTGTGAAGAGTGGGGCTTCTTGCAAAAATTACGATACGAAAAAGAAGTGGTAGGCTTTTATATTTCTGGACATCCATTGGATGAATTTCGTTTTGATTTAGAAAAATTCTGTACAGCAAATGTGAATGATTTAAAACTTATTGGTAAATATTCTGCTAATAAATTTGAAACGAATACAACGCAAGAAAAAGAAAAATCGGAAGAAGAAAGTGCAGATGATAATGCATTGGAAGCGCAGAATGAACGATTCGAAAAACTAAAAAACAGAGAGTTAAGTATTGGGGGAATGGTGAGTGGGGCTGCACATCGAATTGCTAAATCGGGCAAGCCTTATGGGTCACTTTTTGTTGAAGATTACAGCGAGCAGATTGAAATTACTTTATTCGGTGATGATTATTTGAAGTTTAAACCCTACTTAAACGAAGGCTTATTTTTGTACTTTAGAGGAAAGGTGCAAGAGCGTTACGGAAAAAAAGGCGATTGGGAATTTAAGGTAACTCAAATACAATTGCTGACAGATGTGCGTGACAAACTGACGAAGAGCATGACTATCAGTTGCTATTTAAGTGATTTGAACGAACAATTGATGCATGAGATTGTTGCCATATTAGAAGAAAACAGCAAAACAGATGCGCAAAAGAACTGTGAACTGAAGATTAAAGTAATTGATCAGGAGCAGGGCATCGCAATGGAAATGCCAAGTAGAAAAGTAAGGTTATACCCATCTAATGAGTTATTAAAAGCATTAGAACAATTAAAAGGAGTAACCTTCCGATTGAATTAATGACAATTTTGCCTGATTAATTAATTGGCAACAAAATTGTATTAAGTAAACTGTATTATGTATTAAGTAATTATACATTGTACTTAATACATTGTACCTAATACTTAATACAATAATTTACAATTTCAAATTTACAACTTAAAACTATAAAAAGATGGCTTTAGAATTAACAGACGCAAACTTCGACGAATTAGTGTTGAAATCAGATAAACCTGTATTGGTAGATTTCTGGGCTGAGTGGTGTGGCCCTTGCCGTATGGTAGGTCCAGTAGTAGAAGAATTAGCAAATGAGTACGAAGGTAAAGCAGTAATCGGAAAAGTAAACGTGGATAACAATCCAGGTATCTCGATGAAATTTGGAATTAGAAATATTCCAGCTTTACTATACTTCAAGAACGGAGAAATTGTTGACAAACAAATCGGAGCAGTTCCGAAAAGTGTGTTAGCTCAAAAATTAGAAGCTCAATTATAATTTCAAAGCCCTCCTTAGAGGGCTTTTTTTATGCTTATAGCTTTAATAGGTGTTGAATCCCAAAATACAATACCGATAGGCTAGCAACTAATGCTATACTGATGCCTGAAATTAACATATCAAATTTTCTAGTTTTCATTTTCTTTTGAATTGATACTCAAAAGTGCGAGTGTTTCGTTAACTCGGCAATATGAACTAGTCAAACGCAGAGAACTTGCCTTTAAACGGCATAAAATTGCCGACAAGAATACTATTGATAAATTAGAAAGTAGATTATATTTGTGATATGGAGGATATTATACAATTCGAAGAGTTAGTGCCTAAAACAAACCTTGGCTTGTTAGCCAAACAAGTTGTAGAGGGATTCATCACAGGATTGCATAAAAGTCCGTTCCATGGTTTTTCTGTTGAATTCGCAGAACACCGCCCATATCACCCAAGTGAGAACATCCGTAGCATCGACTGGAAACTGTTTGGAAGAACAGATAAGATGTATGTTAAGCGATACGAAGAAGAAACGAATTTGCGATGCCAATTGGTATTGGATATTTCAAGCTCTATGTATTACCCGGAGTCTAAATGGAGTAAGATTAAATTTTCGATACTTAGTATTGCAGCATTAGTCGAATTATTGAAATCTCAACGTGATGCATTTGGTTTATCATTATTCTCTGATGAGCTTAAATTAAGTACCGATGCGCGCTCAACCACTATGCATCAGAAATTGATTTATGCAGAATTAGAAAAAGTGTTAGCGGCGAAGCCAGTTCGTCAACAATCCTCTATTGCTAAATCATTACACGAGCTCGCTGAGAAGCTACACCGCAGATCGATGGTTATAATCTTCTCAGACATGTTTGATAACGCTACCGAGAAGGAAGCTATCTTCGAAGCCTTACAACATCTACGATATAATAAACATGAAGTTATTATCTTCCATGTATCTGATCACGAAACCGAGATTGATTTTAAATTTGATAGTAGACCTTATCACTTCGTCGATGTAGAAACTGGAGAAGAAATCAAAGTACATTCAAATTCCATACAAGAGTCCTATACCAAGAGGATGGAAACCTACCTAAATGATATTACTAATCGAAGTCATATTGAGAAAGTAGATTTTATACGTGCAGACTCTAAAAAAGGTTTCAATGATGTTTTATACACTTATTTGGTAAAAAG
>CAJBVG010000302.1 GCA_903958995.1 uncultured bacterium
AGCAACACTAGGAATCTTAGGATATCCTGTTCTTCTATGATCTACCCAAGCCTCTAAAGCATTGGTAAATGTATTAAAATACTTTTGAGTAATTATTTTTTCTAATTTCAACTCATTATTGTCAGCATCGCTCCATGCTACAGTTATAGTTGATAAAGGTGTAAAGTTATTACGTGAATCTTTAGGATCTACATATGCAATTGGTGTGCTCGTTGCGTCAGCTAAATAAGCATCGACTCCACCTGCTCCCCAATCAGCAAAAGATAATTTAACACCATTTTCATAGTTGGTTTTAGCATCACCTGCTCCTGCCCAACCTCTTAAAGCTGCTTCAGCTTTTAAGAAAGCAACTTCAGAAGCTGTGAATGCGCGTCTTGTTTGAGCATTATTAAAATCATTTGATGCTTTAGAATATGTTGTTCTTTCCTTTCCAGGTTTAAGATATGCACCATTACGAATTCCTTTGTAAGGATCTGAAGGATGATCAGCATATAATGTAGCATCAGATATTGGTGAATAAAACTTTGAAATACGATTGTCTTTCATACCAATAAAAAAGGATTCCATCACACCACCCATACGAGTATCATCCCATTGGAAACAAATTTGCGCAAGTGGCATTATATTACCATTTAATGAAACCCAGAAATTGTCAGAGTTAGCTGTGATTAAACCAGCTGGATCAGACATCGCTTTTTCACCTTGTGCTTTAGCAATAGATGGTGCCACTTTTGACAAACGAATAGCTAATCTCAATCTTAATGAGTTAACCACTTTCATCCAAGCAGGAATGCTTCCCTTATAACTAGGATCAAACTTAGCAAAACCTGTGTATGTTTTATTTGCAGCAAAATCAGATTGAATTGAATCTAATTGTAAAAAGAATGTATTATACAAACTAGGCTCCAAATCATAATCGATTTGAGATGTAGTAGCCCCATAATTTGAATAAATCACTGGACCATGAACTGCAGTTAATTTAGATACACCTAAAACCCTAATCAATTTAGCCCAAGTTGCGAATAATGGCAAATTGTTTTCAGAAGCTAATCTAATTACTTGCTTTGAAGGAGACATTACATTGTTATAAATACGACCCCAATAGTTATTCCATGTAATAAAATAAGTAGTGTTATTTCTGTTAACAACGAAGTCTGTAGGCGTATTCATATACCCCATCCAAGAATCATAACAAAGATCCTCTTCTACTTGACCTCCGAAAAGGTTATACAACATGCCTGAAAAAGGCGAACCTACTAGGTTAAAGTCTTGCTTAAGTAGCTGATCAGAAATTTGATTTGGATTCTGATTTGTACCTTCAAAATCCTTAGTACAAGATACAAAAGCAATCAAAATTAGTGATGCAATTAATATTTTTTTCATAATAAAATAATTTTGTTTTTTTTAGAAAGTTAACTTGATGTTAAATCCAAATGACCTTGTAGAAGGCATACCAAATACGTCATTGGATTGCATACCATTTCCTGTACTCATTGATTGTTCTGGATCAAATGGCGCATCTTTATATAAGAAGAATAAGTTTCTTCCCACTAAAGAAAAAGCAGCGGTTTTGATTGGCGAACTAGCATTTTTGATTTTTAATGTATAACCAAAAGCTAATTGAGCTAATCTAACGTTTGTTCTAGAAAAAACGTAAGGCTCCATGATACCATTTCTATCTCCAATAACTGAATAATAAATAGCAGGATCAATTGAAGTTACTGCAGTTCCTGTACTAGATACAGCATTGATTGGAATAGTAGCACTTGCTCTTGCATCCGCAGTTCTTTGGCTTGCACCATATGAATCAAGGAATGCTTCAGTTTTAGAGAATGCAACACCCCCAAATTTACCATTGATAAGTATGCTTGCAAAGAAGTCTTTGTATGTAAAGTTGTTATTCCATCCTGCGATTAAATCAGGATTCACATTACCTACTTTTACTTGCGCAGATGCTGCTATTGGAGCACCATTTGCATTTAATTTAATGCGACCACTTTCATCTCTTGAAAATTTAGTAATATACAAATCATTAAATGATCCGCCTGCCTTAATGATAGAAGCAAAACCTTCATCGTTACCACCAACTTGATAGGTAGGATTAGAAGCGATCAACTCAACAATTTCATTTTTATTTTGAGA
>CAJBVG010000303.1 GCA_903958995.1 uncultured bacterium
AGTACTGCGAACACAGATGTGGCAAGTATTAGTGGCAATAAAATTATTATGCGTAAAGAACAAAGTTCTTCTAATGGTATTAGTGTTGCAATTAACAGAACAGATACAAGAATTTTAAATAACGTAATTTATAATGCTGCAACAATTGGTGTAAGTATTAATGACTTTATTGGTATTAATGGAATATTAATGGCTAATAATACTATTGGTGGTAATTTCAAGTTAGGTACAGATGGAGCAGGGGTTAGTTTAACTAAAGTCTTCCCATTAAACATGTATTATAACTCTATAAATTATGATGGAAACTCTGTGTTTGGTGCTGCATTAAAAGTTGATAATGATTCAAGAGGACTTAGAATATTGAATAACTCACTTGCAAATCCAAGTGTTGGATTCTGTTTCAACATCACCAACTTTGCTAGTATTGATACATCAGATAATAATAATTTCTATACAAAAGGTGTTTTATTTGCAAGAGTAAACTCACTTGATTATTCATCTTTCGAAGAATATAGAGATGTAACTTTAACCGATGAAAAAACAGTTGCTGTAGATCCAGATTATTTCACATCAACAAACTTACACTTAACAAATACTTTCTTAGACGGTGGTGCGGTTGTAATCCCAGGATTATTAACAGATATGGATGGCGAAGTTAGAAACCCTGAGTTCCCAGATATTGGAGCTGATGAGTTTTTAGTTCGTGGAGATATTGAGGTTGTAAGTATTGATAACCCACAACCTAGTCCGGAAGTATACCCTGATTTAATACCAGTAACAATTACTGTTCGTAATAAAGGATTAAGTAAAATTTCAGGATTAAATGTGAAGTTTTATGTAGATGATATTGAGATTGCGAATGAGGTTATTCCAGTAGAAGAACCATACAAACCTTTATTGCCTGCCGATTTATTAACGTATAATTTTACTACTCAAATAGAACCAACAGCTACAGGCTTTTATAAATTACGCGTTGAAGCTTATTTGCCAGATGATATTGATACTACCAATAATGCAAAAGAGGTTATTTTTAAATCATCTATTTCAAGTATTGTTGATGGGGAAGTAAATGCATTTGTTAGTCCAGCGAATAGTTCAGTACGTGGTAAAACAAAAATCACAGTATTGGTTAAAAACGCAGGTACTATTCCGATGAAGGATTTCAATATGAATTTTAAAGTAAGAGGTGGTACTACGGTTAATCTTCCACATACTCAGTCGTTCGGTAGTGATAGCATTATGCCTTTAAGTGTTTATGCTTATTCATTCGAAGATTCAATTGAATGTGACCCATTGTATGATCGTTTCTTAGATGTATATATTACAGATCTGACAGATGATATCAATCAGATAAATGATACTTTATATATGTACATTAAACCATTCTCTGGATGTTTCCAAGGAGTTGAAATAAGCATTAAAGATGTGATGTTAACAAAACCTTGGCCGAACCCTACATCATCTACATTAAATTATGATGTAAATGTTCAAGAGAATGCAACGATGAAAATAGAATTAATCGACGTTTTAGGTCATGTATTAAAGTCAGTAGATTATGATCAAATGTCGCAAGGTATAAATCACTTGTCTGTTGATGTGGCTACATTGCCTCCTGGTATTTACTACTCTAAGGTGTATTATAACGAGCAGTATTATACAGATAAGATTGTTATAAGTAAGTAATGTGTATTGGGTAGTGAGTAATGAGTAATTAATTTAACTCAAACTCACTACCCATTACTCACTACCCATTACTCATTACCCACTTTATATTTCTCTTCAATCCTTCAAACTTCGTCCGTTTAATCGGCGAATGTTTAAATAAAATCTCAAAACTTTCTTGTGTTAAATTATCCCAATCGGATTTCGTGTAGGCGAACCATTCTAATTTTGGTTTGAAATCGAATTCATTAGTTGCAATGGAGAATCTATTCCAAGGACATACATCCTGGCAAACATCACAACCAAAAATCCAATCGGAATAGGAGTGTTGTAGTTCTTTAGGAAATTCATCTTTTAGCTCGATGGTTAAATAGGATATACATTTACTGGCATCAAGTATATAGGGAGCTACGATAGCTTGTGTAGGGCAAGCGTCAATGCATTGTGTACACGTACCGCAATGATCAGTTTGCATAGGTGCATCATATGCACATTCAATGTCAATTAATAATTCGGCTAAAAAGAAAAATGAACCTTGTTTTTTACTGAGTAGATTCGTGTGTTTGCCAATCCAACCCAGTCCGCTTTCTTTTGCCCAAACCTTATCCATTACTGGTGCCGAATCTACAAATGCTCTTCCGTTTACATCGCCCACTTTTTCGCGAATAGCATTCATCAAAAGTTTTAACTTACGTTTTATCACCTCATGATAATCATCGCCGTAGGCGTATTTAGAAACTAAATAGGAGGAAGATGAGATTTCATTTTCGGGGAAATAATTTAAACTTAAACTGATGATGCTTTTTGTATCATCAACTAATTTGCGTGGATCAAGGCGTTTGTCGAAATGGTTTTCCATGTACGACATTCTACCGTGTTTACCATCTTTAAGCCATTGTTCTAAACGAGGAGCTTCTTCTTCGAGGTAACGAGCTTTCGCAATTCCACAATTTAAAAACCCAAGCGCTTTTGCTTCCTGTTTAATGAAAGTAGATATCGCTTCGGGATTCATTAGGGATGAAGTTTAAAAAAGAGTATTGTTTTTTTTGATGTCGCCAATTTTACTGCGAAGATGTTTGTAAGCAAGTTCGGTGGCTTCTCGTCCACGAGGAGTGCGCATCATAAATCCTTCTTGTATTAAGAATGGTTCATACACTTCTTCGATAGTTCCTTCGTCTTCACCAACAGCTGTAGCAATAGTTTTTAATCCTACAGGTCCGCCTTTAAATTTCTCAATAATAGTAAGTAGGATTTTATTATCCATTTCATCTAAACCATGCTCATCAACATTTAGAGCGTTGAGTGAATAGTTAGCGATGTTTGTATCTATTTCTCCATTTCCTTTTATCTGCGCAAAGTCACGCGTTCTACGAAGTAATGCGTTAGCAATTCGAGGCGTACCTCTACTACGACGAGCAATTTCATAAGCACCTTCTTCGGTGATTGGAGTTTTTAAAATATCTGATGAACGGAGTACGATATCTGTAAGTAATTTTGAATCGTAATATTCTAAACGGGCATTAATTCCAAATCGAGCTCGTAAAGGGGAAGTTAATAATCCGGAACGAGTAGTAGCACCAATGAGAGTGAAAGGGTTCAAGCTAATTTGTACTGAACGCGCATTAGGTCCTGAATCTAGCATGATATCAATCTTGTAATCCTCCATTGCAGAATATAAATATTCTTCAACCACAGGGCTTAAACGATGAATCTCATCTATAAATAAAATGTCACCTTCTTCAAGGTTGGTTAATAGTCCAGCTAAGTCGCCTGGCTTATCTAAAACAGGTCCTGAAGTAACTTTTATGCTTACGCCAAGTTCATTGGCAATGATATACGATAATGTTGTTTTACCTAAGCCTGGAGGGCCGTGTAAAAGGACATGGTCAAGTGCTTCTTTTCTACGTTTAGCAGCCTCAACAAATATTTTTATGTTTTCAACGATCTTATGTTGCCCTGTAAAATCATCAAAAGCAGAAGGGCGCAATACCTTTTCAATATCCTTTTCAGAATTATCTAAATTGTCGGCATTCGGATCGAGAATTGGATTCATTTCTAAAAATACGGAATTAATTCTTGCGTTTATATTTTATAAAGAAGCTATTAAATTTCATTTGAAGAACTCCAAATACGGCTTCTCTAATAATTCCTTTAGACATCTTACTTGTACCTTCACTACGATCGGTGAAAATAATGGGTACTTCCAAAATATCAAAGCCAAATTTCCACGTCGTGAATTTCATTTCAATTTGAAAGGCATATCCAACGAACTTCACTTTGTTTAATTTGATGGTTTCGAGTACAATTCGTTTATAGCATTTAAATCCGGCAGTAGCATCATTTACTGGCATGCCAGTAATAAACTGAACATATTTAGAAGCAAAGAATGATAAAATCACTCTGCTCATTGGCCAATTCACTACATTGATACCGGTAATGTATCGAGAACCAATGGCAAGATCTGCACCATTTACACAAGCTTGTCGTAATCGAACTAAATCATCGGGGTTATGCGAAAAGTCGGCATCCATTTCAAAGATATACTCGTAAGTACGGTGTAAAGCCCATTTGAATCCATGGATGTAAGCAGTACCTAATCCAAGTTTGCCTTTACGTTCTTCTATGAATAAACGCTCAGCATATTGAGCTTGTAAGCCTTTAATAATATCGGCTGTGCCATCAGGCGAACCATCATCAATTATCAATAAATGGAATGGATGAGGCAATGAGAATACCTTGTGAATCATCTTCTCGATGTTCTCTTTCTCGTTGTACGTGGGGATGATGATTAAACTGTCTGACATTTTTTTGATGTTACGAAGATAATTAATATTTTGAAATCGTACTTTTGAATATGAATAAAGCTATCTTTTTAGACCGCGATGGTATTATTAACGTAGAAATAGGTGATTATATCAAACGTTTCGAAGATTTTACATTAATTCCACACTTAGGAGAAGCCTTAAGTCTGTTAAAAGAGAAAGGATATTTGTTCGTAGTCATCACGAATCAGGGTGGTTTAGCCAAAAATCTTTATTCTGTTGATGAATTAGACAAGATGCACCATTACCTCGAAGAGGAGATGTTGAAATACGATATCCATTTTGAAGAAATCTATTATTGCCCTCATCATCCCGACTATAATGGAAACTGCTTATGCAGAAAACCAGGCTCACAAATGTTAGAGAAAGCCATTGCGCGATTTAATATCGATCCAAGCCAATCTTATTTTATTGGAGATAAACAACGCGATGTAGATGCCGGAAGTGCAGTGGGAGTAAAGGGGATTTTAGTGGAAAGCAACCCTGACCTCTTCGAGGTAGTTTCCAGAATTGAGAATTGAGATATGAGATGAATTGAGTCTCTCATATCTCAATTCTAATATCTATTTACTAGCATTCGCTTTAGCGTGATCCGCTAAAAACTGTGCTAATCCACTATCTGTTAATGGATGCTTCAATAATTGTAAAATAGCTGATAATGGGCCAGTCATAACATCAGCACCAAGTTTAGCACATTGAATAATGTGTAATGGGTGACGAACAGAAGCCGCTAATATTTGAGTTTCGTAACCGTAGTTATCAAAAATCTGACGAATATCTTCGATTAAGATCATACCATCCGAAGAGATATCATCTAAACGACCAACAAAAGGAGAAACATACGTAGCACCTGCTTTCGCAGCTAATAATGCTTGTCCTGCTGAAAATATTAATGTACAATTAGTACGAATTCCTTTTTGTGAAAAGTATTTTAATGCTTTAATACCGTCTTTAATCATTGGTATTTTAACCACAATTTTCGGACTGATAGCAGCTAAGCGTTCGCCTTCAGCAATCATACCTTCATAATCAGTTGCAATAACTTCAGCACTCACTTTATCTTCAACGATATCGCAAATTGCTTTGTAATGATTCATTACATTTTCTTCGCCAGCAATACCTTCTTTGGCCATCAATGATGGATTTGTAGTTACGCCATCTAATATACCAAGGTCTTGAGCCTCTTTAATTTGTGCTAAGTTAGCTGTGTCAATAAAAAATTGCATGAGTATGGGGTTTGATTTGTGATTTTAAAAACAAAAAGGGTAAGCACCTCATATCGCACCGCTACAACCTTTTACCCTTGCTTCCTTCCGAACCTGGGGGAGTTCAAAGGGAGCTGGTCGTATAAGACTTACCCGTCGCAAATATAGTATAAATTCTAAATTCTATATTTTAAAATTCTAAATTGATTAATGAAGACCCTAGTGCTTATTAGTTACTTGGTTTTCAAGTGGCTAATGAATACTTGCCACATTACAATGCCTGCCGTTACCGAAACATTGAAGGAATGCTTAGTTCCAAATTGTGGGATTTCTATGCAATAGTTCGATTGATTGATCACTTCTTGTTGAACACCATCTACTTCATTACCGAATATGATAGCATAAGGTTGATGATAGGAGAATTCGAAGTCTTCTAGCGTGTGGCTATTTTCAGTTTGTTCGATGGATATAATTTGGTAGCCATTTTCTTTGAGTTTCTGAACGGCTTCTAGTGTGCTTTCTTCATATTCCCATACTACTGAAGCTGTTGCGCCCAATGCCGATTTTTCTATATCGCGATGTGGTGGACGAGCAGTGATTCCGCATAAGATGATTTTTTCTACAGCAAATGCATCAGAAGTTCTAAACACAGATCCTACATTATGCATGCTTCTGATATTATCTAGGATGATAACGACTTTGGTTTTTTCTGCAGATTTGAATTCTTCTGTACTGAGTCGATTTAACTCATCCATTGATAATTTTTTCATGCTCAAAACTAATTAAATTTCTCCTATCTATTATCTCATATCTCACTTCTATTAGTTATTTTAGCCATTTAAATACAATCGGTGGCAAAGACAACAGAAGTTAAGGAAACCCCTTTAATGAAGCAATACAACGAGATAAAAGCAAAATATCCCGGTGCTTTATTATTGTTTCGTGTAGGCGATTTTTATGAAACGTTCGGAGAAGATGCCATCACGGCATCCGAAATATTGGGTATAGTACTAACGAAACGTGCCAATGGTTCTGCATCGCATATCGAATTAGCAGGCTTCCCTCATCACTCATTAGATTCGTATTTGCCGAAGCTTGTTCGTGCAGGGCAACGTGTTGCTATTTGCGATCAACTCGAAGATCCTAAAACCACCAAGACCATTGTAAAACGTGGGGTTACCGAAATGGTTACTCCAGGTATTTCTTATAACGATAACATCCTTCAACATAAATCCAATAACTATTTAGCCGCAATTCATTATGCCGATAAGGATGAATTGGGTGTAGCCTTATTGGATATTTCTACAGGAGAATTTTTAGTTGCGGAAGGAAATGCTGCTTACATCGACAAAATATTTCAAAGCTTTAAACCTTCGGAAGTATTGTGTACTCGTGGTAGAGCGAAACAATTCTCCACGCAGTTCGCCGAACAATACTATCATTATGCTTTAGAAGATTGGGTTTTTGGCTACGACTATACTTACGAGACACTTACCAAACATTTTTCTACCTTAAGTTTAAAAGGGTTTGGAATTGAGAATTTAAAGAATGCCATTATTGCTGCAGGTGCTTGTTTACATTACGTTTACGACACTCAGCATCATCACATACAACACATCACTTCCATTGCTCGCATTGAAGAAGAGCAATACATGTGGCTCGATAAATTCACCTTAAGAAATTTAGAGTTGGTGTATTCTCCGCATGAGCAAGCCACAACTTTATTTGATGTGTTAGACTATACACATTCGCCAATGGGTGCTCGACTTTTACGCAAATGGATTTTACTTCCTTTAAAAGAGAAAGCGCTTATTGTAGAACGTCAACATTTACTCAAAGTTCTTATAGAACAAAAGGAATACTTTTATGAACTGGAAGAGCAACTTAAAAACATTGGCGATTTAGAGCGAATGATTTCTAAAGTGGCGCTTCAAAAAGTAAATCCTCGAGAACTTGTTCAATTATCAAGAGCATTAAAAGCGATTGAGAAGATTAAGGAAATGAGTATGCTGATTGATGATGAAGCTATACGTGCTTCGGTTGATCGCATCAATCCTTGTATTTCTTTGATTGAAAAAATCGACAAAACCATTCAAGAAGACCCTCCAGTTTTGGTGCATAAAGGAAATGTTATTGCATCTGGAATAAATGAAGAGTTAGACTCTCTGCGTAAAATTGCTTTCCACGGAAAAGATTATTTACTCGATATACAAAAAAGAGAAAGCGAACGCACTGGTATTTCTTCATTAAAAGTATCGTTCAATAATGTATTTGGATATTATTTAGAAGTTACGCACGTACATAAAGATAAAGTGCCAACCGACTGGATTCGCAAGCAAACATTAGTGAATGCAGAGCGATACATCACTCCAGAATTAAAAGAATACGAAGAGAAAATTTTAGGTGCGGAAGAAAAAATTGCGGTTATTGAAAGTAGATTATATCACGATTTAGTAATCAGCATCAGTGAGTATATTCGTCCGATTCAAGTAAACGCATTCGTGATTGCACAATTAGATGTGTTGTCTTCTTTTGCTTTTGTTTCTTCTCGAAATGATTATGTGAAGCCAGAGATTTCTGATGAAACGATTTTAGATATTCGTTCGGGCCGACATCCAATTATTGAACAACGATTAGCATTAGGAGAAACCTTTATACCGAATGATGTGTATCTCGACCAAGTTGAGCAACAGATTATCATCATTACTGGTCCGAATATGTCGGGTAAATCAGCGATACTCAGACAAACTGCATTAATCGTTATTATGGCACAAATGGGATGCTATGTCCCTGCGAAATCAGCGGTAATTGGATTGGTCGATAAGTTGTTTACACGTGTAGGCGCAAGCGACAATCAATCAACTGGTGAATCTACCTTTATGGTGGAAATGAATGAGACCGCAAGTATTTTAAATAATCTATCGGATAGAAGTTTAGTGTTACTTGATGAAATTGGTAGAGGAACGAGTACATACGATGGTATTTCAATTGCTTGGGCAATTGCCGAATTTATACACGACCATGCAAAAACAAAAGCACGAACTTTATTCGCAACGCATTACCATGAACTAAATGAGATGGCAACACAAATGCCTCGCATTAAAAACTATAATGTTTCCATTAAAGAAATGGATAACAAGATTATCTTTTTAAGAAAATTAGTACCCGGTGGTAGTGAACATAGTTTTGGTATTCATGTTGCTAAAATGGCTGGAATGCCTAATTTCATTATCAAACGAGGCAATGAGATTCTACTTCAATTAGAGAAACAACGCTCAGAAGAACCGAGTGGAAAAGGATTACATGGAAAGCGCAAGGGTAAAGTAAATACGAGTGAATTTCAATTAAACATGTTCAGTTTAGATGATCCTATTTTAATTAAAATTCGTGATGGCTTAAAAGACTTAAATGTTAATGAACTTACTCCAGTAGAAGCCTTAATGAAGCTTGATGAAATACAACGTTTGTTAAAATCGTAAATGAAAACCTTTCGAAAATCTTTGCTTTCTTTTCTTTCATCATTCGATGAATGGGAATTAGTAGAAAGTAAACCCTTTCCTAGTGATTTCGATTTTTATTTTTCGCCCCAACATAAAATTTATATTCACCTCGTTGAATGCGATAAACGTTTGAATAAAATCAGTCCAACATTTTTTCAGGAAAGTAGTTTGTTTGCTTTTAAACAGAATATTAAACTCTTACACATACGAGAAGAACAATGGCTGGAGAAGCCTGAATTTATTAAGAGTCGCTTAGAATCCATTTTCGAAACCAATACTAAAATACATGCTCGTCAGTGTAAAATTCGAAGAATTGAAAAGCTAGAATACGACGAGTTTATGAATAAACATCACATGTTACTAACGGCTAAAACCAAGTTCAAATTCGGCTTGTTTAAGGGTGAGGTTTTGTTAGCAGTGATGGGAATTAGTGGAGGCCGATGGATGACTAAAGAAACGGACTTGAGAAAGTCGTTTGAAATAATTCGCTTTGCGAGTGTAAGCAATATCACAGTAGTAGGAGGTTTCTCGAAATTATTAAAACACATCGAGAACGAATTGAATG
>CAJBVG010000304.1 GCA_903958995.1 uncultured bacterium
ACTTGCTTTTATCTTATTATTAAAAAATAAGTATCAAGCAATTTTTAGATAATATATTTTTATAAAAATTTAAGTTTGGCTATTACTCTAATGGGTTAAATATAATAGCCGAACTTAAATTATTTTACGAATCGAATCGTATTCGTAGTAGAATTTGTTGTAGATCTAAGGATATATTGTCCACTTGGTATTAATTCAATATTGATTTTAGCAATTTGATTTATTACATCAGTTGTGCCTTCTATAATTACTTTACCTAATAAATCAATAACTTGATAATTCATTTGATCATCTCTTGAGTTTGTATTGAATTTCAGATTGATTTCTGTACTCGCTGGATTAGGGAATAATTCTATAGAATTAGTTACTTTATTTGTATTTAATCCTAAACTACTATTCGCAAATAATAATTTAAATCGTGTATTCCCCCAACTTGCAGCATCAGCTGTAATGTTAAAATCATACGATGATGTTGAATTTAAATTAGTCAGTGTATTAGTGTATTCGTCTTTTAAATAAATGTACTTCGTACTAGGGAATGATAACATACCACTGAAATCAAAGTGATGTGGAGTAGTCATGATACTTGATCCATTATAACTAAACACTGAAACCTTTATTGTATCAACATTTTTAATACATGGTAATGCATTAATCGTTAAGTTCGATTGGTCATCAGATACTGTATAAATATTCAATGCATCATTAAATAATTTACCTGCATCGTGTACATCTCCAGTATTACATGAAGCGCTCTCGTCGAGTACAATTAAAGCCTCATCGGCATTTAAACTATCATTGCTGATTTTAATTCTTAAAATAGGGTGTGTGCCCTGACTAGCATTTCCTTTAAAATAGTTATTGCCTGTTGCGGCTACTTTAATAGCTTCAGTAAATGTAATTACAGGTGAAGCTGCATTTGCTCTTATAAAGAATGCTTGTCCGCTTGCAATGTATTTTGTTATTGAGTTTGTTCCAGAGTGAAGTATAGCATCGTATATTCCATAACTACTTGTATTTGGATTATAACTCCAAAATTTATTGTCAACATTAGTTAATGTCCAACCCGTAGTATCGAAATTTATAGCACTAGCATAAGGGTTACCCACTAAGTTGAAACCATCAGCTGCTCCTCCTACAGATGGCGTGTAGGTAATTGCAGGACTAATAGTACCAGTATTCAATGCACCAACATAATCTATAGTAACATCGTCTGGGGTAGTCCAATTTAAATAAGGATCTGTTAAACTTCTACTACCACGAACAAACACTTCCATGCCTTTACCAGTTGTAATTGTATTGGTAATGTTCGTAGGGTCTGTCCAACCATTGTTAGAAGAACCACTAGTAGCTTCATTGTAAGTTCTTAATGAAGCAGTATTTGTAGGGTTCAATGGATTTACATCAAAACCGGCTGCAGAACCTGCAGGTGCTGTGATTAAAATATTATCTATTAATTGTGATAATGCAATCGATCCAGAAACATTTACCGGCGAAGATAAAAATCTCCATTTGCGTTTATCTGCTCCACCAGGAATAAAACGTTCAACGGTTACATCTCCTGTTATTGTACCAGTAGCTGTACCTAATCTTGCTGTACTGCTTGCTGTTGAAGTTAAAGTTAAGAAACCACCAGTAGCAAGAGTTCCAGCATTTACGTCTAGTTCATTACTAACTGTTGTAGCGGCAGTAATTGTTTTCGTACCAGAAGTTGATATCGATAAATTATAATAATTTAAAGGGTAAATAGTTTGAGATCCCGCAGCACTAAAATTAACAGTTGAAGTACTAGCTGTAAATGAACCTCCGGTTACTGCAGTTGTACCACTAATGTTTAATGTACTAGAACCTCCGTTTAGTGTTCCATTCGTTGTTCTAAAAGTACCTGTGAATGTATGTGTAAGTCCAGCACCTAAATCTAAAGTACCTCCAATTCCATCCAGAGTAAATGCACCACCACTAACATTACCTGTAAATGTTGCTGTTCCAGCAGTTTTTCTCATCGATACTGTACCAGTTGTTGTAAAGCCTGTGATGCTTTGATCTTGAGTTCCTTCAATTCTAACTTCACCGCTAGAAATTGTATGTGTGCCATTGTTTACTAAATTTCCAAATAATGATAATCTTCTACTGTTTTGACTAAGTGTTACTCCACTATTTATTGTTAAATCGTTATTAACGGTAGTGTTTCCTGCTAAAGATTTAGTCCCACTTCCGCCTAATACAAGATTATTATATGTTGTAGTACGAATACCTTGATTACCTGCTGCATTATAGGTAACAGTACCTAATGTTGCAGTTAACGTTAGATTTGTAGTTAAAGTTGTAGCATTTGAAAATATAAAGTTCCCTGTACTACTAATTGTTAAACTACCTGACCCAGTTCCATCAACAGAAATTTGACCTCCAACTGTAAAAGTACCAGTGCTTATTGTAATTTTATTTAATCTACTTGCAGTATTACTATTATATAACATAGATAAATTACCAGTACAAGTTAAATTTCCAGAACTAACATTTAATGTGTTTGAGTTTGAGTTCATTGTAATCGAAGCACAAGTATAAGTTCCATCAACAGTTACTGTTATGCCTGTATTGATAGTTACCGCATCTCCTGCAACTGGAACTGAAGATCCACCCCAAGTTGCCGTACTACTCCAGTTACCTGAAACAGATGCC
>CAJBVG010000305.1 GCA_903958995.1 uncultured bacterium
AGCTATGAACAATGTTGCCGTAACTACGGAATAAAAAATATTGATAGGCCAGACAATAGTGGAATTGCATACTATGCAGACTTTCCTGCTATTCTACAGAATGCACAGTATTTTATAAATTCTAGTCCTGTTTTAAATCAAGAGCAGAATTTATACCTATGTGCTGGTGAAGATTTTTATTCAGATTATTCTCATACCGATATTGATGGTGATTCATTGGTGTATCGATTAGTAGAACCTTTTAAAGGAAGTACAGATAATGTAATCAATAATTCAAATGGAATATCCATACTAAATCCAGGGCCATATGAAGTTATTGATTGGGCCAATTCGTATGGTATGGGGTTGAATAATATTATGGATGGTAATCCAGACATTAGTATTGATTCATTAACTGGAGAAGTATATGTAAATCCTCAACAAGCAGGTTTGTATTCATTCGCAATAAGTATAGAAGAATACCGTCAAGGAGTTTTTATAGGAACAACCCGACGAGAAATTCAATACCAAGTAATTTTTTGTCCAGTAAGGCATAAACCTGAAATTGCCTGGCAAAATCCAGATGATAAAGTGCTAAAAGCAAATGCTACTCAATGTTTTCAATTTACAGGTTTTGATACAGATGCAGGTGATAGTTTAGTGGCATCGATTTATGATGTGAGCAGTATTCTTGCTCAGCAAAATATAACCTTTTCGTTTGATACACTTCAACAAAACCCAATAAACATAGAGGTTTGTGTAACTACAAATTGTGATGTCCCCAATTCGAATGCCGAAGGTTTTAAAATAGTAATTAACGATGGCTCGTGTCCTAAACCTAAAACAGATACATTTCATGTTTATTTAGAAATCACTTCGCTTGATTTGGCAGATCCTTTAAAGAATGTACCCAATGTATTCACTCCAAATAAAGATGGGGTAAATGATTATTTCACTATCAATAAAGTTTATCCTGCGAGCTGTATAGAAAATTTTTCAATTATTATTTTCAATCGTTGGGGTGAACAAGTTTTTGAAAGTACCGATTTTGCTTTTAAATGGTTTGCTGATGGGCTGCCCAACGGAGTATATTTTTATGTTATTAAGCTGGATAATAGGGAAAAAGCGGGTAATATATTAGTCTTATTTTAACTAATTATATTATATTTGAGTTATGCGCTTTGCGAAATACACCCTGTTTCTTTTAAGTTTAGCACTTATTTTTTCGACTCATTCTTTATATGCTGCGCATATTGTAGGTGGTGATTTTAGCTATAAGCATATTTCAGGCGATACATATGAATTCAAAATGAAGATGTACCGCGATTGTGGTGGTGGTGGAGCTCGTTTTGAAGCTACACTTTTTGTCGGGATTTATGATAAGGAAACGAACCTTAAAATTGACGAAATCGCAATGCCTCGCCGAAACATTTATCCTATAAAATTTAACACAGGATGTACTAGTCCGCAATTACGTTGTGTAGAAACAGGCGTATTTATAGCAACATTTGATTTGCCTAAATCTGTTTATAATAATACAGACGGTTACTATATACAATGGGAACGTTGTTGCCGAAATGATATCATCAAAAATATCATTGGACCTGGTAGTACTCCTATGGCATTTTATATGGAACTACCTTCGCCTTACCCGAATAATGGTGGACAAAGAATTAATAGCTCACCTGAGTTTTTAAGAGACCCCCTGAATTACCTTTGCGTTGGTGAAGCATTTAAATACGATTTTAAAATTTACGATGGCGATGGTGATGAACTTCGAATGCGTATTGGTGTTCCAAATGCTGGTGGTTATACTTCTATTTTTAGTCCCGGCCAAAATACTGGACCAGCACCATACAGTGATGTAAGTTGGCAAGCTGGATATTCTATCGGTGGAGTAAATCAAAATATAATGGATGGCAATCCAGATTTATATGTTGATAATGATACTGCATTTATATACCTGGTTCCTCAACAAATTGGTGTGTATGTTATCTCCGTTATTTGTGATGAATACCGGAATGGTGTACGTATCGGTCAAGTTGTGCGTGAACTACAGCTAGAGGTTTTAAATTGTCCCCCTCGTCACAAACCAAACGTTACTACGAATATTGCTGGTGGCAAAAATGTTGTTGACGTTTTTGTTGGTCAACAAACTTGTTTTGATATAACTGCAACTGATGGCGATTTTTTAGAATTACTAAAATTCAGAATTGATACTGGAGGTTTGTATAAAATGATTGGGACGAGTGCTACATTAACCCCATCAGATGTTTCGGGTTCGCAAACGATAACTACTCGTTTTTGTTGGACGCCAACTTGCCCGATTGATACTGCAAAAGGAGCATACTTAGATTTTATTGTTTATGACAATTCTTGTCCTTTCTCTCAAGATGATACAGTACATGTAAAGTTTAGATTGAATTCTAGTCCGAATATCGCACCAACTTTAAAAACAAATTCTCCGAACAATACATTTAATATTCATCGAAATGAAAACCTTTGTTTTCAAATTCAAGGATCAGATTTAAACACGAGAGATGAGATAACAATTCTTCCTAAAGTAAAAGATATTGATGTATTTAAATTAGGTGCTACACTTACACCAGATGCCATGGTAGGTAATGCTACGGTGAGTGGTGAGTTTTGTTGGACACCCGATTGTCTTTTAGCTATTGATTCGCCTATACGATTATCATTTATTATTTATGATAATTCTTGTCCGGTAGCGGCAATGGATACTATGGAGGTAACCATTAATGTATTACCCATCAGGAATGAAGCCCCTGTCATTGTTGCTGAAGGTTTGAATGTTGGCTTTGATAATACAATCCAAGTTGAAATTGGTAAAGAAAATTGCTTTCAAATATTTGCTGAAGATATTGATCCAGATAATATTGATATTTCATACCAAAATGTGAATTATGATTTTGCTGCAAATGGCGCAAAATTTACTAGCGTAGATAATACACCGAATGCTAAACGTAATCAGTTTTGTTGGACACCAACTTGTGATAATTTTTATGGTTCAGAAAATTTATTTATTGATTTCTTAACAAGAGATAATAAATGTGATAATGAAAAATTCGATACAGTTCGCGTTCAATTTAAATATATTTTACCTCCAAACTTCGAACCATTTCTGACTAGACCAGATTCTGATTTGTATAATTTAAATGCAGGTTATGCTCGTACAATAGATGTAAGTGGTGAAGATGAAGATACTGAAGATTTATTATTGCTTAGTGCTAAACCGCTATATAATAGTACTGTTCCATTGAGAATCGACATGACAAGTGTGCAAGGGAATTTAAATGTAGAATCGGTATTAAATGTATATCCTGATTGCGGTTTAGAAGGCAATGTTTTATATCCAGTAGAACTCACTTTGTTGAGTAATAAATATTGCAATGAATACGACACCATTAAACGAATAGTAAATTTTAAAGTAGCTCCATTACTTGATGTCGATAAACCTCTTGTGCCTGATGTGTTCAGTCCGAACGGAGATGGCATTAATGATGAATACAAAATTTACATGGCGAATAGAACGATTTGTCCAGATGAATTTGAATTTATCATCTTCGATAGATGGGGACAAAAAATGCTTGAAACAAGCGATCCTGAATTTATTTGGAGAGCAGAAGGTTGTATGGCTGGAGCATACGTATACTACCTTCGCCTTGGCGAGCAAAAATTCACAGGCTTCATCGCATTGGTGAAATAATTACCATCCCAATAAACGTAATAAAAATCTGAACCAAGAAGTTGAACGGTCATCGCCGAAGTCAAACTCTTGCTCAATTTTGTCCGAAAAATCTAATAATTCGAGTCTCATATAGCAAATATCTAACATATGTAGCAAATATAAGCATAATTATACTAAATACCAAAATAGTATATAGTATTGTTACGTTCGTTGGATTTGTTCGTCGAAGCGCCCTTCGGCTCCGCTCAGGGACCGCTTCGACGAACACCCGATACTCAGATTAAGAAATGACTGGTTGAATTAGAAATGGTAAAATATCCTTTTCGAAACTGATAAAGTTTTTGCGAACGTCGCTTACGGTTACAGCGGTGAACGCGAAAGAAAAAGTAATGGCCTTGCAGGCCTTCA
>CAJBVG010000306.1 GCA_903958995.1 uncultured bacterium
AATCTTCAATTTTAACAACTGCATGACGATGAGAGAATGTACCACGCTCAACATCTTGTCCACTAAGGCGAACATCAAACCCTTCTTCCATTAAGGTTGCGTAAGCCATTAACTCACCCATTGCCCAATCTAAAGATTTGGTCTCGTTCACCATTTTTGCACGTTCAGAAAACAAACGCTCAATTTTAGTTAAGAACTTTTTATCTTTTGGTAGTTCTGTAATTTTATTGGCAATAGTTGTGAATTTTTTAGCAGCAACTTTGGTTTCGAAAGTAGTATTAAAATCTTCTGGAGTAGAAAATCTAAAGTTCTTCCAAGAGCCTTGAAACAAGGGCTCTACCAAGGTAGTTGCTTCTTGCTTTGCTTCATTTAAACGTTCTTGTAAATGCTGACGGAATTCTTGTTCCATCTCTTTTGCTAATGCAGCATCTATAGAACCTTGTTCCGCTAATTTATTTTGATAAATTTCTCTTGGGTTAGGATGTTTCTCAATGATCTTATACAACAAAGGTTGAGTAAAACGAGGCTCATCCGATTCATTATGACCATATCTACGGTAACATAAAATATCGATGAACACATCCGTTTGGTATTCTTGGCGATATTCTACTGCCATTTGTATGGCATGCACTAAAGCTTCAACATCATCACCGTTTACGTGGAATACAGGCGAAAGTGTTGTTTTTGCAATGTCTGTACAATAAGTACTCGAACGTGCATCTTTATAGTTAGTCGTAAATCCAATTTGATTATTAATAACTAAGTGGATTGTTCCACCCGTTTTATAACCATCTAATTTCGACATTTGAATTACTTCGTATAAAATTCCTTGTCCAGCGATAGAAGCGTCACCATGAATTAATATCGGAGCGATGCTCGATAAATCATCTTTGTATTTATGATCAATTTTTGCTCGGACCATTCCTTCAACAACAGGATCAACTGCTTCAAGGTGAGATGGATTTGGCGATAAGCTTAAATGTACATCATTGCCTTTCGATGTTTTTATATCTGTTGAATAACCTAAATGGTATTTCACATCACCACCAAACGGATCATCAGGATTAAATTTCCCTTCAAACTCTTTGAATATTTCCTTGTAGGTTTTATTCATGATGTTTGCTAGAACATTTAATCGCCCACGATGAGCCATTCCAATAACAAACTCTTTTATACCTAAATCGGCACCTTTCTCAATTACTGCATTCATAGCAGGAATAAGGGTTTCAGCACCTTCTAACGAAAATCTTTTTTGTCCTAAGAATTTAGTACCTAAGAAATTTTCAAATATTACCGCTTGATTTAGTTTGCTTAATATCTGTTTCTTTTCTTCAATAGTGAAGCTCGGGGTATTTCTATTTTTTTCAATTCTATCAATGAACCATTTGATACGTTCAGGGTGACGAATAAACATGAACTCCATTCCAATGGATTGGCAATACGTTTCTTCTAAGAATTGAATAATGTCTTTTAATTTTGCTGGACCAATACCTAACTCAACTCCAGCATTAAATACCGTTTCTAAATCGGCATCACTTAAACCCCATTGAGAAATCTCTTTACCAGGGAAATATTTACGGCGTTCGCGAACAGGATTCGTTTTAGTAAACAAGTGACCTCTGGTTCTATAGCCATTAATCATATTTAAGGTCCCAATTTCTTTCAAGAAATGCTCGGGAGTATCCAATGTTACATTGGCAGCTTCTCCACTTCGACCAAGTTCGAAGCCCTCAAAAAACTTTTGCCATCCAAAATCAACCGATTCTGGATCATTTTTGAACGATTCGTATAATGACTCAATATATTCTGTTGAGTTAGAATTTAAGTAAGATAGTTTATTCATAATGGTAAAAACACTGCAAAATTACACTATTTATAGAGGTTTAAAAGGTTTTTTTAGAACTATTTGCTAATTAAATATAGAAGAGTTGAAGAGCAATATTGATAGATTTTACCTTAATCGAAATTGATTTCATTTAAAAAGGAGAGCAAATCAGGGATTCCTTTCAGTAAACTAATATTATCGTGGGTTTTTATGTGTTGCTCGTGTATACAACCACCAGCAATAATGACCTTATTATTGGGGAAACTTGAAGAAAATAATTGAACGACCGATTCCGCATCTTCTTGTGTCATCGAATTTGTCATTATAGAGAAAATATAATCTGGTTGATACGCTTTTAATACATCCTTTACGTAATTAATTGAAAGGCTTTGCCCAAGGTATAGCACCTCATGCCCGTGGCTTTTAATTAAATAGCTACCAAAAAGTAGTGCTATTTCATGAAATTCACCTTCGGGCAAGAAAAGAAGGAACTTCTGATGATTTGGTATCGCTGGAACTTTAAGATTATCAATAGCTACTGTTAATTTTTGTTTAATTAAGGAGGATGCAAAATGTTCTTGAGCGGGGTTCATCGAACCTGTTTGCCACATTATTCCGATGCTCTGTAAGAATGGATAGATTACCTGAAGAACTGTTTGCTCTAATCCGATTTTTTTGATGCTACTGCTTAAAGTTTTCTTGAATTCAAATTCATTAAAACTTATTGCATGATTACTTAAAGCCTGAATATAACAAGAGTAATTATTGTCTTGTTGGGTAATACTGTGAATCTTTTCCGACATTTCATCGCTCGACATGTTGGCGATTTCTGAAATTTTATAGCCATTATCATTTAGGGTAGAAACGTTTAATAATAAGCGTAAATCATCGTCATTGTAATAGCGAATATTGGTATCTGTACGTTTTGTATGTAGAAAATTGTATCGCTGCTCCCACACACGAATTGTTTGACACTTAATGCCTGTAATGGTTTCAATATCTTTTATAGAAAATTTATTCATTTAGTGTCGTAACAAATAGGTAAAGATTTAGTTTGAAAAATTAAGGAATTATGCTAGCCGACAACTCTAATAAGCTGGTTTCTGCTAATTTATATTGATATAATGCATTGATGTATCGTCCATTCGATTCGATATAAGCACGTTGTGCTTCGCGTAATTGAAGTGAGGAAATACCACCTAACTTAAACTTTTCTACACTAATATCAATATTTCGTTTAGCCACCAATTGGTTCTCTTTTTCCAATTGAAGTAATTCCAAGTTATTTTGATAACTGCTTAGCAAGGCATTCCAATTCGCATCTACCGATTGCTTCGCTTGCTCATAGCTAAACACTGCTGATTGTGCTTGGATTTTAGCCACCTTCTCTTTCTTGCTTTGCAATAAACCATTAAAAATATTTACACTAGCAGTAATCCCGTAGTTAAATCCAACTGCTTTGTTTTCCGTAAAGAAACCTGCTTCAGCATTTTGGTTTGAATAAGTATATCCTGAATTTAACTTAAGTGTAGGGTAGCGATCTGCAGAAACTTCTTTCACAGCAAGCTCGGCAATACGTTGCTGACTTTTCGCTAACAACAAACTTGGGTTTTGAGCAATCATCTTTTGATACAAATCATCCGTATTGATTTTCTGATTAGTAGGTATAGTATCTGATAATACAACCACATCATTTACTGGTAAAATCAGCAATTCATTTAATCGTATTTTTAAATTCCTTAAACTTTCCTTTTGGCGGATTAGCGAACTTAAATCGGTATTGTAATCTACTTTAGCATTTAATAAATCGAGCGTAGAACCTGAGCCCACTTCATTTTTATCTTGAGCAATATCTAATCTTTTTTTCGAAACAGCTAATGCATCTTCCGATACTTTTAATTGTTCTTGTGAAGCAACAATTGCATAATAATTAATAACGATATCTGCCAAAACTCCTTGTACCATTGCCTTTGCATTCACCATTCCCATTTTCTCCATCTCTTGGATACGATCATAAGAAGCAAACATTTTTAGTCCATCAAACAACACCCACGACAATTGTAAGCCAGCAGTTTGCTGAGTAGCTTTTGCGTTATTACGTTCTTGAGTGATACCGGTAACAAATACCTGACGAGTATCCACGTTACTTTTATTGATGCCAGCATTCGCATCAATTTTAGGTAATAAAGTAGAGATTGCAGCTTCCTTATTCGTTGTAGAGATGCTTTGATTATTATTTGCAATTTGAATAGAGTAATTATTTTTCAAGCCTATTTCTATGGCTTGATTTAAACTCAATGTGTTCTGCGCATATACAGTATTCAAACTTAATATGAATACTACACTGTATAAAATTAGTTTATAATTCTTCATCATTACTTCTCCAATGCATTATAATCATTCGTGTCGAGTGTTTTAGTTCTTGATAATAAAGAATAAACAGCTGGTACAACGTATAGGGTTAAGATTAACGAAAATATGGTTCCTCCAACAATCACAATACCCATACCTACTCTACTTTTAGAAGCAGCACCAAGTGACAATGCAATGGGTAAGGCTCCTAAAGCAATGGCCAAACTGGTCATTAAAATCGGACGTAAACGAGCTGCTGAAGCATCACGTATAGCTTGTGCTTTAGTCATTCCAGTAAGCTTTAACTGATTCGCAAATTCAACAATTAAAATACCATTCTTAGTTACTAAACCGATGAGCATAATAATTCCGATCTGACTGAATATATTTAATGTTTGTCCGAATATCCATAATGATAATAATGCACCTGCAATAGCAAGTGGTACGGTAATCATAATGATAAATGGATCGATGAAACTTTCAAACTGAGCAGAGAGAATTAAATAAATCAGAATTAATGAAAGTAAAAATGCAAATAATATGTTCGATGAACTTTCTGCGAAATCTCTAGAAGAACCTGCTAATGCTGTAGAGAATGTATCATCCAGCACTTCTGCTTTCACTCTGTCCATAACTTTTATTCCATCTCCAATGGTTTTACCTGGAGCTAATGCAGCAGATACTGTAGCCGACATAAAACGGTTGTTATGGTATAATTGAGGTGGACTACTTTGTTCTGTAATATTGACTACGTTATCTAATTGAATTAAATCTCCTTTTGTATTTCGAACAAATATCGAAGTTAAGTCGAGCGGTTCATCTCTGTTCGCACGATCAAATTGTCCAACCACTGCATATTGTTTGCCGTTCATCGTAAAGTACGAGAAACGTTGACCACTTAAGGCGAGTTGTAATGTTTGCGCGATGTCTACAATAGATACTCCTAAGCTTTTCGCTTTCTCGCGATCTATAGTAACTGATAATTCTGGTTTGTTGAATTTCAAATCAACATCTACCATAGTGAATGTTGGATCTTGCGAAGCTTTCTCTATAAATTTAGGAAGGTACTCTCTTAGCTTTTCGAAATTTGGTGCTTGTAAAACATATTGTACAGGTAAGCCACCACGACGACCACCAGAAGAAATAGTTTGTTGTTGAATAACAAATGTTTTTGCTTCAGGCATACGCTTTGTCATGCGAGTTAAGGCATTGGCAATGTCGGCTTGTGAACGAGTACGATCTTGAGGCTCTGAAATTCGCATACGCACAAAACCAGTATTGGCAGCACCAGAACCAGTGAAACCTGGAGATGTTACTGTTAGTCCGATTTTCTTTTCTGGAATTGAGTCGTTAAGTAACTTGGTTAATTTCAGAATGAAAAAATCGGTGTACTCAAACGAGGCACCTTCGGGAGCGGTGACTTGCAATTGCAAGGCACTACGATCATCTAAGGGTGCTAATTCGGATTGAAGATTCTTACCAAAGAACCATATCATTCCGAAACAAAATAATATAATAGGTAAGGCAATCCATTTCTTCGTTAAGAAACGATTTAATGAACGACCATAGCCTTCTACCATACCAACAAAGAATGGTTCTGTCCAATTGTAAAATCTACTTTTCTTATGTCCACTGCGCATTAGCTTTGCATTCAACATTGGCGTTAGCGTTAGCGATACAAATGCTGATATTAAAACGGCGGAGGCAATCACTACTCCGAACTCTCGAAATAAACGACCTACAAATCCTTCTAAGAAAATGATTGGAAGAAAAACTGCAGCCAAAGTAATTGAGATAGAAATTACTGCCATAAAAATTTCATTCGAACCTTTTATGGCTGCTTCTAATGGAGATAATCCTTCTTCAATTTTCTTGAAAATATTTTCTGTGACGACAATACCATCATCAACGACCAAACCAGTAGCAAGTACGATGGCCAATAAGGTTAATACATTCACTGAAAATCCCATCAAGTACATAATGAAAAACGTACCAATTAAGGAAACTGGAATATCAATAAGTGGACGAATAGCAATACCCCAATCTCTAAAGAAAAGATAGATAATAAGGATTACTAATATTAATGAAAGGATTAATGTTTCTGCTACTTCTTTAACCGATTGGCTAATGAATATGGTATTATCAAGTGCAATATTTAAATGATAATCTTTAGGTAGTTCTTTTTCTATTTGTGCATAACGCTTATGAAATTCTTTCGCGATATCTAAATAATTCGCACCGGGTTGAGGCACTAAGGCAAGACCAATCATAGGAGTACCCGACTCACGTAGAATAGTTTCTTCGTTTTCTGGACCAAGATTCGCAGAACCAATATCCATAAGGCGAATCATTTTATCGCCATCAGTTTTAATAATTAAATTATTGAAATCATCTTCAGTTACTAGGTTGCCCGAAGTTTTAACAGTAAGCTCTGTTGTATTTCCTGCAATTTTACCTGAAGGTAATTCCACATTCTCACGATCGAGTGCAGTTTTAACATCGAGCGGGGTTAAACGATAAGATGATAATTTCAATGGGTCGAGCCAGATGCGCATGGCGTATCTTTTTTGTCCCCAAATTTGAATACTACTTACTCCTGGAATAGTTTGCAAACGTTGTGCAATTACATTCTCTCCATAATCACTTACTTCTAATTGAGATCGTGTGTCGCTCTTTAAGGTCATTGATAAAATAGCATCAGAATTTGCATCTGCTTTGGCAACAACGGGCAAACCATTAATATCTTTAGGTAAATTACTTACCGCTTGTGAAACTTTATCACGCACATCATTGGCAGCTTCATCAATATCTTTACTCAAGTTAAACTCAACAGTTATTACGCTAGACCCTTGATTGCTGGATGATGAAATATTTTTTATACCATCAATACTATTGATAGCCTTTTCTAAAGGTTCTGTAATTTGTGATTCAATAATATCGGCATTTGCACCAGGGTATGATGTCCTAACGGAAACGATAGGAGGATCAATCGAAGGAAATTCGCGCACTCCGAGAAACTTATACCCAATAAAACCAAACAACATAATGAGTATATTCATTACGATGGTAAATACGGGTTTTCTTATACTTCTAGTTGATAAACTCATCGATGGTTATTTTAATTTTAATGAACTGCCATCTTTTATAGACATGATACCAGAAGTAATTAATGTATCTCCAGCATGAAGTCCATCGGTAATTTGCACAAGTTTAGCAGTACGAATTCCTGTTTTGATGATGACTTCTGATGCTGTATTGTTTTTAGCTATAAAGACTTTCTTCCCTTTTAAAATTGGGATGATAGATTCATTAGGAATTAAGATAGTATTTTTTATTTCGTTCATTTCTAATATAACTTTACAAAAAGAACCAGGAGTTAGCATGCCATCATTTTTTGCAATGGCACGTACACTTAAGGTACGAGTGTTTTCATCGATAGAAGGATCTTTAGCATAAACTAAGGCTTTGTATTGTTTTGAATTACCATCGGTACTAAAAACAATCTCCGCATTCGATTTCATATGCGAAGCATATTTCTCTGGTATAGAGAAGGTGATTTTCACTTGATCATCTTTAACTATTTTTGTCACCACACTACTCGAGCTGATGAAATCACCAACTGAAATCATACGTAAACCAAGGTGTCCATTAAATGGAGCTCTGATTTCTGTTTTCGCTAATTGCGCTTTTAACAATTCACTTTCCGATTTCATGGATTGTAATTCTGTATTTACTATATCGTACTCCTGTTGAGAAATGGCTTCTTTTTTAAGAAGTACACGTTGGCGGTATTCTTGTTCTTCTGCAAGTTTCAATCGAGAAACGGCTCTGTTATATTGTGCTTTTAATTCTTCATCATTAATCTTCACTAACAAATCACCTTGCTTTACCGAGCTTCCTTCTTTAAAAATTATTTTCACTACTTTCCCCGACATCTCCGGACGAAGATCTACAGATTCTTCGGCTTGAATAGTCCCTGTAATTTGTATGACTTCCTTAATGGAAGTATCACGCAAAACGATATAATTCGCAATTTGTGGGGCATTCATCCCTTTACCCATTTCAGGTTTCTGTTGTTTTTTAGCATCCGAACAAGCGAGTAAGGCTAAAGATATTCCAAAAAATAAAACTGCATTCTTATTTAACATGTTGATATTCATTATATTGATTCTAATCGATAGATTTTACAAAGATACGCTTATATGTTACAACGCAAATGCAAAACATCTGTTTTCGTAATCTTTTAAGGTCTTTTCGTATTATTGTGAATAGGATATAAATCGACATATGAAAAAAATTATCACCCTAATCGTAATCGGCATGATGGCAAATACATTAGAAGCAGAAAAAATTAGTTATCAATTAACTTTTCCAGAAGCGCAAGGTCATTATGTAAATGTAACGATGGATGTAAAAACGAGCAAAGATGAAGTGGTTGTAAAGATGCCTGTTTGGGCACCGGGTTCATATTTAGTTCGTGAGTTCGCTCGACAGGTAGAAGGCTTTAATGCTAAAGCTGGTGGTACATCATTGTCATTTGTAAAACGCGACAAAAACACTTGGGTAATTAAAAATCCTACGAAATCAGCAATTAGTATTTCCTACAAAGTATATGCATTTGAACTTACAGTGCGTACCAGTTTTATAGATGAATCGCATGCCTACTTAAATGGCACAAGTATATTTATGTATGTAGATGGTCAATTAAATCAAGCTTCTGAAATACTCATTACCCCGAATTCAAACTGGTCGAAAATCTCGTGTGCATTACCAAGCGAGAAAAATAATGCTTATCATTTATATGCAGAGAATTACGACATTTTAGCCGACTCTCCTATTGAGATTGGGAATCAGACCATCATTGAGTTTACGGCTCAAGGAGTGAAGCATAGTGTAGCTATGATTGGCCCAGGCAATTATGATGCAGAGAAAATTAAAAAAGATTTTGCAAAAATTGTGGACGAAGCTACTTCTGTTTTCGGAACTCATCCATGTAAAAACTATACCTTCTTTGTGCACAATGTTCCAGCAGGTGGAGGTGGACTAGAACACTTAAATTCTACAACCGTTCAAGTGCAACGTTTTGCTTACTCTAACGAGGCTACATACCAATCATTTTTAGGATTAGTTGCTCATGAGTATTTTCATTTATGGAATGTGAAACGATTACGTCCGGTAGTGCTCGGTCCATTTAATTATGATGTGGAAAATTACACGAGAATGCTATGGGTTTCTGAAGGGTTCACTGCATTTTACGACAATTGGTTAGTTAAACGTGCAGGGTATAATACTCCAGAGAAATACTTAGATATTATTGCAAACGAATATTCAGCACAAACAAATTTACCGGGCGATAAAGAGCAATCGGTTGCTGATGCAAGTTTTGATGCGTGGATAAAATATTACAGAAGAAATGAGAATTCAAATAATACTCAAGTATCTTATTATGATAAAGGAAGTATTCTTGCATCCTTATTAAACCTAATGATTATTGAGCATTCGGGAGCAAAGCAGAATTTAGATAATTTAATGAGCTACCTATACGAAGAGTATTACAAAAAGAAAAATACAGGTTTTACTGACGAGCAATTTAAAGTTGCAGCGGAGAAATTTACAGGTAAAAACTTGGATGAATTTTATAAAAACT
>CAJBVG010000307.1 GCA_903958995.1 uncultured bacterium
AGGTACCACGAGCAATACCATCCTTTTGGTATGAAAGTACTGTTCCGAAACCTTGTTCACGCAAGCCACTAGCTTTATCATCGTTTACAATAAAAGTAGTTTTTGCATCAAACTCCGGACGAATAGCTTCGTTCCAGCTGTAAGCTCCTTTTTTATTGGTTATAAATTGAGGCCCACGATTTTCACCTCTTCCGCCACGTTTTGCTTCAGGCATTCCGTAAGTAGTATTGATATCGATAAAAGAAGGATAAATGGTTTTACCCTCGCAATTCACCACGATAGCTCCTTTCGGAGTTGGAATACCAGCACCAACGGCTACAATAGTACCATTCGAAATTAGTAGTGAAGCTTTATCGATTTTAGTTGTAGCGTTCACCACAATTTTTGCATTGGTAAAAATGTAGGTATTCGGGCGAGTATCTTGAACACCATTTAATGGAAAGGTTTCTTGTGCATTCGTTATTCGAAAAATGAATAATGAAAAGAGGATTAGGGTGTAGCGTTTTCTCATATTTATTTTTTAGGAATATCTAATATAATTAATATTCATATTAAGTGGAGATGATTTTAATGACATCTCCTTAAAAGCAATGAATTAAGGCATTGTAACGATTTGTATATCAAGCTTGTTACAGTCATATTTTTTTTACGTTGGTGTAGTAGATACGTTACAAGAAATTGACGTGGAGTTAACAAGGCCGAAGTACTTTTGGGTGTTGAAAGAAATAAACAAGATTCAACTTTAGAAAAAATAATATTATGAAAACAAAATTGATGGCACTACTTACCCTTATTGTACTAGGTGTAGCAAGTCAAGGGTTCGCCGCAGAAAAGAACACATTAACAGCTAACGAAGAAGTAGCTAAAGTGGTAAAAGCTAAAATTCAATTCCCAGCATTTTTAAAAGCAGAAGGTGTGAAGAATGCTCAAGTTTTAGTGGAGTTCACGGTAAATGAAAATGGTACTTTAAATGTAATTAATACTAATCAATCCGACCAAAGGGTTAAGAATTATGTAATGGAACAATTAGAGAACATCCAGGTACAAAGCGCAGATTACGAAGTAGGTGAAGTGTACATGTTGAAGCTGAATTTCCGCTTATTATAGTAAATAATCATAATTGACGTTTATAGGGGGCCTGTTTCCGAGAGGAGGCAGGCTTTTTTATTGCTTTTTATTGGTGTATTGCAGATTCGTTCTATCTTTGAAAAAAAAACGCCAAAAATGGAGATCATCAAAAACATTCACATTGCCAGTGCAGGTCTATTTTTATTAGACTATGTCATCAAAACAATTTTACTACTTATTGGAAGTAGCTCTTTAGAAAAATACAAACAGGTAACAAAAGTGCCTAGTATGATTATTAGTACTGCATTTCTTGTAACAGGTATTTACTTAATTGCTAAAATTGGTATGGGTAATGTAGGTGGATGGTTCCACTTAAAAGTTACATTAACCGTAGTTGGTGTAGTATTGGGAATTATTGGATTCAAGAAAAACAGCAAAGTATTAGCCATCATATCTACCATCTTATTTCTTTACATCTATGGTTTATCAGAAACCAAAGATGTTAAGTTAGGAATTGGCAAACCTGGTATGGGTAATGTTATTACTGATACAGCAAATGCGAATTATGATTTATTAGCACACGGTAAGGCTATTTATAATGTTAACTGTTTGAAATGCCAT
>CAJBVG010000308.1 GCA_903958995.1 uncultured bacterium
GCTGCCACAAATATGACTAGGGTCGCAAATAACAGGTAAGTTGGGAACCAAGCGTTTTAACTCTAATGGAATGTTCCAATTTGGTGTATTACGGTAAGTGTTTTTTTCGTATTGAGAAAAGCCACGATGTATGGCTGCAATTTTTGTAATTCCAGCATGGTTAATGCGTTCAATAGCACCAATCCATAATTCAATATCGGGGTTAATAGGATTCTTTATTAAAATTGGCATATCGACACCTCGTAAGGCATCGGCAATTTCTTGCACAACGAACGGACTAACCGTAGAACGTGCGCCAATCCAAAGGATGTCAATTCCTGCTTTCAAGCAATCTTCCACATGCTGTGCAGTAGCTACTTCAACAGCACTTTTCATGTTGTTGGCTTTGGCAGCATCAGCAAGCCATTGTATGCCTTTAGTGCCTAAGCCTGTAAAGGAACCTGGACGAGTTCTCGGCTTCCAAATACCACCACGTAAAACAGGGATATGGTAAGAAGATAATGCTTTAGCAGTCGTATGAATTTGTTCTTCGGTTTCTACGCTACAAGGCCCTGCAATGATAAAGGTCTTTAAGTCAGTATCTAACCAAGAATTTAAGTGGTCGGGTTTGATCGAAGTCGTCATTAAGTTCAAATATAAATCAAAAAAAGTGAATTTGATTTCTTTAGAAACAAGCATTTTATCATCGTGTTTCAAGTATTCTATTAATTATTTATAAAAGGATAGCAATTTTCCTATTTTTGAGCATTCATTTACAAACAATGAGCAAAAATATATCTTTTGACAATACCGAGATCGCTTTCTCGGGAATGAGTAATGCCGACATCAATAGAGCTTACTGGTTATTCAAAATCATCAACATTAATTTTTTTGTAAAGGTTGGTCCACCAATAACAAACGCTGCCATTAAAATTGGTTTGCCTGTGGCACCATTAATTCGAGCGACTATCTTCAAGCAATTTTGTGGTGGAGAATCTATCGCAGATTGTACAAAAACAATTGATCATTTAAGTAAATATCATATCGGTACAATTCTCGATTATTCTATCGAAGGAGAATCTACGGAAGAAGCATTCGATTCAACAACCATCGAACTTATCGAAACTATAAAACGCGCTAAAGGAGATGCTAAAATTCCGTTCAGCGTATTTAAAGTTACCGGTATTGCACGATTAGGATTGCTAGAAAAAATTGACGCGAATGCTGAATTATCTTTCGAAGAAAAAAAAGAATTTGAACGCGTAAAAGATCGTGTTCGTCGCATTTGCCAAACAGCTTACGATCTTAACGTACGCATCTTTATTGATGCTGAAGAAAGTTGGATTCAAGAAACTATTGACGCTATGGTTATGGACATGATGCGTATGTTTAACAAAGAAAAAGTTATAGTTTACAATACGTACCAATATTATCGCCACGATCGTTTAGACGCCTTGAAAAAACACGATGCTCAATTAGCATCCGAAAATATTTTCATGGGAGTTAAATTAGTTCGTGGAGCATACATGGAAAAAGAAAGAGAACGTGCTTTAGAAATGGGCTACCCATCGCCAATAAATCCAGATAAAAAATCAACCGATAAAGATTACGATGATGCCTTAACGTATTGCGTTGAGAATGTTCATCGCATTTCTATTTGTGCAGGTACGCATAATGAAAACAGTTCTCGCCACTTAATGAATTTAATGGCAGAGAAAAATATTGCATTGAATGATGAGCGTATTTATTTCTCTCAACTTTTAGGCATGAGTGATAACTTGAGTTACAACTTAGCTGATGCTGGATACAATGTAGCGAAGTATGTTCCATACGGACCAGTAAAATCAGTACTTCCATACCTATTCCGCAGAGCACAAGAAAACACTGCTATCGCCGGACAAATGGGAAGAGAGTTGGGGCTGATTTTGAAGGAGAAAGCACGCCGACGCTAATGTGCCAATTGGTCAATGTGCTAATGTGCCAATGCCTGCCTCGGCGTAAGACGAGGTGCTAATTGGTCAATTTGCTAATCCCGTATAAACGGGACAAGTTGTGCTAATAAGACAATTGCTCAATTAAAGTTTTTGTTTGCCTTGAAGTATTTCAAAGAATAATTTAAAGTCACTACCTAAACTCCATAAAGGGTATTTAAAAGTTGCAGGCTTGTTTTTCTCGAAAAAGAAATGCCCTACCCAAGCGAATGCATACCCTGTTATTGGTAATGCATACCATATATCCCATCGATTGGTATATGATAAAAGAAATACTTCCAATAATACTAGTGCAGTTCCAATAAAATGCAATCTTCTACTCGTAGTATTTTTATGTTCAGTTAAATAAAACTGATAAAATTCCGAAAATGTTTTAAATCTCTCTTCCATAGATTTATAGTTTCAACTAATTTATGATTTTATATTGAATTTTCAATTTGAAAATCATACTGATATATTAAGGATGATAAAAGTACCTGCATATATGCAGTTGACAAATAGTATTTCATTTACATTATTTGTACATGAAAAGAAACTATAATAATGAAAATCCAATTGTTATAAAAAGTTTAACATTTGCTGTAGATATTGTAAAATTCACTGATATACTTTCTGAAAACAGAAAGTGGAAAATAGCGGAACAACTATTAAAATCTGGAACTTCCATCGGAGCGAACATTAGAGAGGCTCAAAGTGCTGAAAGCAAAGTTGACTTTATTCACAAGATGAAAATAAGCGCCAAAGAAATAGAAGAGACTCAATATTGGTTAGAATTAATCGATGAAGCTTATGAAGAATATGATCTAGAAAAATACATGGCTGATTTAATAGAAATTGCTAAAATAGTAAACGCGATTATTACCACTTCAAAAAAATCCCTCCAAAAATAATCTAAAACCATTAGCACCTCATCTCACGCCGAGGCAGGCATTAGCACATTGTCTCATTAGCACATTAGCACATTGTCCAATTGGCACATTGATAAATAAATCTTATTTTTGTACAAAATTGAAAGAAATGAGTGGATTAAGCGAACAAGAGCAGTTAAGAAGAGATAGTATGCAGGAATTAGTGCGATTAGGCATTGATCCTTATCCTGCGGATGTTTTTGAGGTAAACGTTACAGCAGCAGATATATTAGCAAATTACGAACGCGATAAAACGAGTTATAAGAACATCAGCATTGCTGGTCGTATTATGAGTCGCCGTATTATGGGAAATGCATCTTTTGCAGAATTACAAGATGCTAGTGGTAGAATTCAAGTGTACTTCAGAAGAGATGATTTATGTCCGGATGAAGACAAAACCTTATACAATATCGTATTTAAAAAGTTAATTGACATAGGTGATATCATCGGTGTTACTGGATATGTGTTCACTACTCAAGTAGGAGAAATCAGTATTCATGTTACAGGGTTTAAGATGTTGAGTAAATCTCTTCGTCCGTTGCCAGTAGTGAAAATTGATGCCGAAGGTACTGCACACGATGTGGTTACCGATCCGGAATTTAGATATCGTCAACGTTATGCTGATTTGATTATCAATCAGGATGTGCGCGAAGTATTTAGAAAGAGAACGAAGATTATTCAATCCTTGCGAAATACATTTAACGAGCAAGGATACTTAGAGGTGGAAACCCCAATATTACAAGCTATCCCAGGCGGTGCAGCGGCTCGTCCGTTTATTACACACCACAATGCCTTAGACATGCCTTTGTATTTACGTATTGCCAATGAGCTATATTTGAAACGCTTAATTGTTGGTGGATACGATGGTGTTTATGAGTTTGCAAAAGACTTCAGAAATGAAGGAATGGACAGAACCCATAACCCAGAGTTTACGGTAATGGAAATTTACGTAGCATACAAGGACTACAATTGGATGATGGATTTTACGGAGGAGATGATCGAGAAGGTATCGATGGACTTACACGGCACAACGAAAGTGCAAGTAGGAGAGAACGTAATTGATTTTCAACGTCCGTTTAAACGTATTACCATGTACGATTCTATTAAGGAATTTACGGGTATTGATATTTCTGAAATGAGTGAGGATGAATTAAGGGCTACGTGTAGGGGACTAGGAATTGATGTAAGCGATACCATGGGTAAAGGGAAATTGGTGGATGAGATTTTTGGAGAGAAATGTGAAGGAAATTATATTCAACCAACATTTATTATTGACTATCCGGTAGAGATGTCGCCTTTGTGTAAAAAACACAGAACAAAAGAAGGCTTGGTAGAGCGATTTGAATTAATGGTGAATGGTAAAGAATTAGCAAATGCTTATTCGGAGTTAAACGACCCAATTGAACAACGCGCACGATTTGAAGACCAAGTGAAGTTAATGGAACGAGGAGATGATGAGGCGATGTTTATCGATTATGATTTCTTACGTGCATTAGAATATGGGATGCCACCAACGGCTGGTATGGGTATTGGAATCGATAGATTAACAATGATCATGACGAATCAAATTTCGATACAAGATGTATTGTTTTTCCCGCAAATGAGACCAGAGAAAGTTCAGAAAGTTGCTACTGCAAATGATTTTGTGGAAGCGGGTGTACCTGCAGAATGGGTGCCTGTGTTAAATAAAATGAACATTAATACGGTTGAAGAACTGAAAGCAGCCAATCCTAATAAAGTATTTAACGATATGGGAGGACTGCGGAAGAAATTAAAATTAGAGATGCCCATTCCATCTAAAGACGATGTGATGAAATGGTTTGAATAAAAAAAATCCCTCGGCAAATGCTCGAGGGATTTTTTTTTGAATATGTTTTGGATTATTTTCTATTGAAGTTGATAGAGAAATCAGAAACGATGGTATAACCATTTTCTACCTGAGTATCTAACA
>CAJBVG010000309.1 GCA_903958995.1 uncultured bacterium
AGGGGATGAAAAACGAAACGGCTAGAATGTATAATTTGAAAAATATCCCCAAATCAGTTGTCATTAACAAAGATGGAATAATTATACATGCTGATGTCCCTGCGCCTAGTCACGCCGACGTTTATAAATACTTAATTGTAGATTAATTTCCGCTTGATTTTATAAAATCACTTACTAAATAGGCAATGTATTTTGCTTTAGCAGAACGTTCATGTTCCGAAGCTAAACCTAGTGAGCCTTCTGTAATGTGTAAGTAAACTGAAGAAAGCAATGTGCTGCATTGATGAAGTATAGAACGAGCTTCAGTAGTATTCCATCCAGTGCTAGTAATCGCAGAACTTGGGTAATCGATAATAGAATCCATGTCTAGTTCAATTCCGCAAGGATGTTTTTGAAGGAATATAACCATGCTATTTAACGCAAGTTCCATTGGGAAACGTTTACGAATTGAAATATCTTCGAAAGTGATGTATTGTATACTTGGATCTTTTTCAATTTCTAAGAGAACATGTTCAGCATTATAGTTTTCATGTAAACCAAATATTCCGTACTTGTGTAGGTAACCATCATCCTTTGCAAATCGGAATCCATTTCCACTATGTCTACCTTCATTAATTCTATAGTCGGTATGAGGATCTATATTAATGCAATTAAGTGTAGAACCTAATGCTAAAGAACTTCCTTTAAGTAATGGGTATGCATTATTATGTCCGCCACCTATAGCAATTAGCTTCTTGCCACTTGCAATAATGCTTTGTACAATTGGATACACTGCATGATCTATTTCTGCACACAATGCTCTTAAATCTTCCACGTTCATAGTTTTGGAACGTTTCATTTCTTCAGAAAAATCGATATGACCTAACAATAAAACTTTATGAGCGTCTTGAAATTTATTTTGCTGAATATTGAGTAATGATGAAATAGCTAATTCAAAAGTTTTATCGGCACCAGGCTTTCCGAAGTTTCCTCGTATTCCAATATCTTCAGGTAAGCCCAAGATAACATACGATGCCATAGAGCTTTGTAATTCCTCTTGCCAACGCGATGCGTCTTCGATGAGTTGTATACTTTGCCCCCATTTAGTTTCATGCTCACGTTCTTGAAACATGGAATTAACTTTTGCGCGATCGTAAACTTGAAGTTTTGCCATTTTAGTTGCCTTTTACAAAAACTCGTTCAATACAATTATTACCAAATGAATAAGGTATATATGCTAAGCTAGGAATCTTTTTCGTAAGAATTAAATTGGCGTACTTGCCACGGGTAATACTTCCACAAACCCCTTGAAGTTCCATAGCATAAGCACCATTGATTGTACATGCGTTTATAGCTTCTTCAGGTAACATTTTCAGTTGTGTACAAGCTAAAGAAGCAATAAAGTTCATATTGCCACTTGGAGAAGTTCCTGGGTTATAATCACTCGCAAGAGCTAGCCCTAAACCGGCATCAATCATTTTACGAGCGGGTTGGTAGGCTAGGTTGATGAAAAATGCTGCAGAGGGAAGTAGTGTTCCAATGGTATTCGAATTTTGCAAACAAGCTAATTCTTCTTCACCTACACATTCTAAATGGTCAACAGAAATAGCATTGTATTTTACACCAACCTGAATTCCTCCAGAGTAGTTTAATTGATTTGCATGTATTTTAGGTTTCAATCCATATTTAGCACCGGCCTCTAATATTTGTGCGGTTTCATCAACACTAAAAAAACCAAACTCACAAAAAGCATCAATGTAATCTGCTAAACCTTCTGAGGCTACTTGCGGTAACATTTCATTAATAATGATATCCACATAGCCCTGGTGGTTTTCTTTGAACTTCATTGGGAAGGCATGTGCTGCTAAAAAGTTTGATTTGATTAGTACATCAGAATTTTCCTTCAATCGTTTAATCACGCGAAGCATTTTTAATTCCGATTCGGTATTTAATCCGTAACCACTTTTAATTTCTATAGCAGCAGTACCAAATGATTTTACTTCTTGTAAACGTTCCCAAGCGGTATCAAATAATTCATCTTCGCTTGCCGATTGTAAACGCTTTGCAGAGTTTAGTATTCCTCCTCCACGTTTGGCAATTTCTTCGTAGGGCAAACCTTTTATTCGATCAACAAATTCTAATTCTCTACTGCCTGCATAAACCAAGTGTGTATGAGAGTCGCACCAAGCTGGGATAATAAATTTTCCCTCGGCATTAATATGTTCATCGTAATGAGAAGCATCAACGTTAATGTTATCCATGCTTCCAAAGTCTTCTATCTTACCATCACGTATACTTAGCCACGCATTTTCAATACTATTGATTGTTGCAAGGTCTTTCCCTTTTAACCATTCAATGTGATGATCTAAAATTCCGCTAAGCGATTTTATGTGTGTAAATAGAGTGGTCATTTTAATTCAAGTAAAATTGGACAATGATCAGAGTGTCGAGCTTCCGATACAATAGCGGCGCGTTTTAAACGCTTCTCTAGCTCTTTAGTAACTAAATGGTAATCTATTCTCCATCCCAAATTTTTATCGCGTGAGCCAGCCCTAAAGCTCCACCAAGTGTAGTGGTGTGGCTCTTTGTTAAAGTGTCGGAAGGTATCAATAAAAGTATCGTTCAAAATGTTATCCATCCATGCTCGTTCTTCGGGTAAAAAACCTGATGAATTTGCGTTTGATTTCGGATTGTGAATATCTATTGGTCTATGGCAAATATTATAATCTCCAGAAATAATTAGTGAAGGATATTTCCAGCTGAGTTCTCTAGTATACTTTTCAAAGTAATCCATAAACTCATATTTCACATTCTGACGTTCATCACCTGTAGTTCCAGAAGGTAAGTAAACACTCATCACTGAGAGGTCGTCAAAGTCCACTCGTATAGTCCTGCCTTCGTAATCGAACAACTCGTGACCGCAACCATATTCTACATGGTTTGGTTTTTGTTTGCATAATATAGCTACCCCACTGTATCCTTTTTTTTGCGCAGGATACCAGTAATGATGATAGCCTAAGTCTTCAATCAATTTTAATTCCATTGGAATTTGATCGAGTTGAACTTTTATTTCTTGCAAACACACAACATCGGCATCACTAGCTTGTAACCACTGCAACCAATTTTTACTGATGGCAGAACGAATGCCGTTAACGTTGTACGAAATTATTTTCATGATTATTTTTCAGTATCCGCTTTTGGAGCATTTTCTTGTTGAGGAAAACTTTTCTCTTTTTTCACTTCTCCTTTTTTAGAATGTTTTTCGTGCTTTTCATTTTTATCGTCGTCATCCTCACCATCATCATCTTTATGTTTCTTCTTCTCTTTTTTAACTTTGAATTTTTTCAAAAGTTTAGTTTCTAAAATTCTTACATCAACTGCTGGACGATCTGCTTGTCCAACTTTTACCCCAGCAATAGCATCTAACACTTCCATACCTGATACTAACTCTCCGTATACAGTGTAATTATTATCTAAATGTGGAGTCCCGCCAATAGTTTTAAATGCTTCGCGTTGTTCAGTAGTATACTTCCAACCATTGTATTGTTGCATACGATCTATATCTGCATCGGTAAACGTTTTACCTTGTACAATATAAAATTGACAATTGCTACTTGCTTTTTCTGGGTTTCCATCACGTGCTGCAGCTAATGCACCTTTCTTGTGAGTAAGGGCTGGATTAAATTCTGCAGGTATTCTAGCAACACCTGGGATATCACCACTTCCTAACATAGCAGTTGAGTTTGCCGTTTTTGAAGTAGGATCTCCACCTTGTATCATAAATGATTTAATGACACGATGAAATAAAACACTATCGTATTGTTTAGACTTTACATTGTTAATAAAATTATCACGATGCAATGGAGTTTCATTATATAATTTTAAAACCATTGTCCCCATAGTAGTTTTCATCTCTACATAGGTATTCTTTTCTAGCTAATTCAATTTTCTTGTTCCACTCTAAGATCTGTTGGTCGATTACTGAAATGTTAGTGTTAACTTCATTACGAGAATCGATTTTAGCCTTTACTTTATCACTGAAGTCCAAGTTAGCACTAAAGGTAAT
>CAJBVG010000310.1 GCA_903958995.1 uncultured bacterium
CACGATTTCGACACTTCTTAATACATTGTACATAATACATTGTACATAATACATTGTACTTAATACATTATACTTAATACATTAATTAAAAAAGTCTCTTAATAATTCTAAGCTTATGCGAGTACTTCTTGGTGTCGACGTTGAAAATACCTTGATGGTCTAAGCGATCGATTCTTACTTGACCGGAAGCGTGTATGATTTGTTGATTTTCTAGTACGATACCAACATGAATAATTCGTTCTTCAGCATTATCAAAGAAAGCAAGGTCACCGGGAAGTGCTTCTTCTACAAAACTAACAAGGTTGCCTTGTTCTGCTTGTTGATAAGCATCTCGATGTAATTTAACACCATGCATTTTGAATACTGATTGAGTAAATCCAGAGCAATCAATTCCAAACAAAGAACGGCCACCCCATAGGTAAGGAGTATTCAACCATTTCAAAGAAAGCTGACTTATAGATTCTATTGCTTTTGCACCCATTTCAACAGAACGTCCGGTGAAGCGACATTTCGCAATAGTAAGATACTTGTTCACTAATTCTGTGTTGATGGTACTTGCGATAGATAAGAGTGCTGTAGCGTTATACATTTCTACCTCTGCATAACGATCTATTTGTACTTGAGCACGAAGGCTAGCTAGTGCATCTTGTTCTTCTATGCCAGTAATAATTTGTTTGTTATCTACCCAGGCTTCATAATTATCCCAAAGACATTTTACACGTGTCCATTTTTCTGTTTGCTCAAGCACTTCCAAGCATTCACCAAATAGCAATTGAGAAATCATCTCAGAGCTATCCGAAGCTTCGGAACGCAATGGAACAACTGATAAATGGCAAAATCCGTAATTAGACATTATAATTATTCTCGTGTTTGTGCATTAAATCCAAATAATAAAGAAAATCGAATTCCTTTACTTGATGGGACAACTGCAAAGTTAACAGGGAAATTCAAATCTCCATTTTTAAATGTATGTCCGGCTGCTAAAACAAATGCAGCACCAGAGAGAGATAAGTTAGGACCAAAAGCAAATTCAGTTCCACTTGGAGCACGAATTCCGATAAGCAAACTACCACTAGGTAAAAATTTATTTTGTTCTAAACCACCAATTAATCCAACAAACTCTACTAATCCGGCAGTACCATTACTTAAGGCAAAGTATTGAGTTTCAAATTGCCAACCGAATTGAGTGAATAAGGGTGTCATGCCTATTTTACTTTGTAGTGAATCGGCAGCTTCTCCTGGAGTGATGTAGGTAAATCCTAAACGTGGACCAGAAAGTTGAACAGGCTTAACTACTCGCTGAGTAGTTTGAGCGAAAGTGTTAGAAAAGATCGTAACACTAAGTATAGCAATTAAGAATAATGTTCTTTTCATACCTCTAATATAAAAATAAAAAAGGGACTTGTCGTCCCTTTCATTATTTATTCCTCTAAATGCATCCATTTTTTCTTTTCGAGTAGATCTTCTTTACTTTCTCGTACATCCACATCATCTATACAACAATCTACAGGGCAAACTGCAGCACATTGAGGTTCGTCGTGAAAACCAACACATTCCGTGCATTTATCTGGTACGATGTAATATACCTCATCTGAAACTGGCTTTTGAGCAGCATCAGCATCAATTGTATGTCCATCACCAAAATCAATTATTCCTTTTAAACTCG
The DNA here is from genome assembly GCA_903958995.1 of uncultured bacterium. Lineage (GTDB taxonomy): Bacteria > Bacteroidota > Bacteroidia > Sphingobacteriales > Sphingobacteriaceae > CAJBVG01. Next base: position 1,667 of record CAJBVG010000310.1, read on the forward strand.
TACCTTCCGAAAATTTCCAAGCAGCACCTGCGTCATAAATTGCGTTATTTGGACATTCTGGTTCACATGCACCACAATTTATACACTCGTCAGTAATTATAATAGCCATTGTTTATCTAAATCTATATTTTTGCGCTGCAAATATAACACATAAACCATTTTTTGGTTTAAAAAAATAAAATATGAGGGAAAAACTTCTAAAAGCCTTTGAATCATTAGGGAAATATATTGCTAAAGAGAATACAGAATTGCTCGAAGTGATTGATAATGCCTATCATCAGAACACCTGGTTCAGTGCAAATGAGACAAAACATGCTTTACGAGCTTGGGCCAAACAACTTGAAATAGAAAATACAAGGTCGTGGTTATCACATTATCCTAAAACGAATACTAGTCCGAAGAAAGTAGGTTTAATCCTTGCAGGGAACATCCCAATGGTGGGGTTTCATGATGTTTGCAGTGTATTATTCTCTGGAAACATCGCTCAAATCAAACTTTCATCACAAGATGGCGTATTAATCAAACACTTAATAGCAAAGCTTATTGAGTTTGAACCAAGTATTGCCGATCAGGTTATTTACGAAGATCGCATGAATAGTATTGATGCAATTATTGCAACTGGAAGTAACAATTCGGCTCGACATTTTGAATACTATTTCGGTAAAATTCCAAACATCATTCGTAGAAATAGGAATAGCGTAGCCATACTAACAGGTAACGAAACTGCAGAAGATTTTGTGAATTTAGGTGAAGATATTTTTCGC
>CAJBVG010000311.1 GCA_903958995.1 uncultured bacterium
ACAGTTAAAGTAAAAAGTTATAACTACGAGTTTACTAGTAAGAAATTATTATCATCACAAGTAAACTTCGAAAAGATATTTCCAACATCGAATATTAAATTTAAAGCTAACGGTGGTGTAAGTGTTATTAATAGAGATGAACCAGATTCTCGTTCATTACAATACAGTAATAACATTACTCAATCTCCAGATGCTCCGATGTTAGCACAAATCAACTTTACACCAGATAAGAATGCACGTAAGTTCTACTCTCAATTAAATGAGCAAACTTATTCATTTGGTTCTGATGTTACTGTTCCATTTAACTTATTTAAAGATAAGAGTTCAGTAAAAGTTGGAGTGTATGCTTCAAAAAGACAACGTGATTTCTCTGCAAGATTCTTCGGATTTAAACGTCAAGGATTCCCAATCTCAGATTCAGTTCTGTCGTTAGGTCCTGATCATTTATTTGATGTTGCAAACTTAGCCGATTCGAGTAGATTACCACTTAAAGGATTTATTTTAGAAGATATTACCAACCCAACAGCAAGATATAATGCACAAAATAATTTAAGTGCAGCTTATATCATGTTCGATAATCATTTGTTGAAAAACTTAAGAGTAGTTTGGGGTGCAAGAGTAGAGTCTAATAATATTCAATTAGAATCGCCAGGTGATTCAATGAAAATTGATACTACCAATATTGATGTTCTTCCTTCTGTAAACTTCACATACGCATTAACTCCTAAAACTAACTTAAGACTTGCATACTCTAAAACAGTATCTCGTCCTGAATTTAGAGAATTAGCTACTTTCGAATACGAAGACTTTATCACTAATACATTAATTCAAGGTAATCCAAATATTAAGAGAGCATTAATTTCTAACTATGATGTTCGTTGGGAGTATTATCCTAATGCTGGAGAAATTATTTCATTAACAGGTTTCTATAAAAACTTTAAAGATCCAATTGAATCAGTTTATTTAGGTGGAAGTAATAAAACAAAAACTTTCCAAAATGTTACTGAAGCAAATAACTATGGAGTTGAATTTGAATTAAGAAAGAAATTTAACTTCTTAAATTCATTTGATGCATTAGCTTGGGAACAATGGGATAATTTAGTTTTCTATGCTAACGTGTCGTTAATCAAATCAACTGTTGATTTAAGAGGTAACATCAACGCAGCAGATTCTATTCGTCCACTACAAGGGCAATCACCATATATTATAAACGCAGGTTTACAATATTCAGAGCCTAACTCTGGATTAAATTTCAGTGTATTATATAATGTAATTGGTAGAAGAATTATTGAAGCAGGTTTCTTAGGATATGAAAACGTTTGGGAAGCACCACGTAATTTGTTAGATGTGCAATTGTCTAAAACATTTATGGAACATTTTGAATTAAAGATGAACGTATCTGATATCTTAAACCAAAAAAGAGTTTATTACCAAGACATCGACAAGAATAAAGTTTATAATGTAGATAAGGACAATAAAATCCTATCAACAAGCTGGGGAACTACTTATTCATTCTCATTAGCCTATAAATTCTAGTAGAATATTAATTAATTATTAATCATTTGTTAAAATAAGCGTGGATTTATCCGCGCTTTTTTTGTTTAATGTTAAGATTAATACGAATTTCTAACGTACATATAATATTGAATTAACATATGGGTAACATGACTCAAGTACATTTGAATAAATCAAATTTCGTCATGAAAAAACTATTACTTTCAGTATTTACAATGATTTCATTAGCATTAGGTTCAGAAGCAATTGCTCAAGTAACCACTGTTACTGGTCATATCACGTCCAACACGACTTGGACAAACGATAAAATCTATCGTTTAGATGGTTTTGTATATGTAGACTCTACAGTTACATTAACTATTCAACCTGGTACAGTTATCAGAGGAGTTAAAGCTACTAAAGGTTCATTAATTGTAACTAGAGGTGGTAAATTAATCGCAGATGGTACTAAACAATTGCCAATCGTATTTACTTCAGACGAAGCAGCTGGTACAAGAACTTACGGTGACTGGGGTGGTGTTATCTTATTAGGTGCAGCTCCAATCAATTCAGCGGGTGGACAAGCAGTTATCGAAGGTGGTGTTAACAACGCTAACGGTGACGGTCAATATGGTGGTACTAACGCTACTGATAATTCAGGAACACTTCGTTATGTAAGAATTGAATACGCAGGTATTCCTTTCTCAGCTAACAACGAGATCAACGGATTAACAATGGGTGGTGTTGGTAGAAGTACAATTATCGACTACGTAATGGTTGCTTTTTCTGGTGACGATTCATTCGAGTGGTTCGGTGGTACAGTAAACGCTAAACACTTAATCGCATACAAAGGTGTTGATGATGATTTCGATACAGATTTCGGTTTCATTGGAAACGTTCAGTTCGGTTTAATCGTTCGCGATAAAAACGTAGCTGATCAAGCTGGTGATTCAAACGGTTTCGAATCAGATAACGATAATACAGGAACTAACCAGGCTACTCCTAAAACGAAGGCTAATTTTTCTAACGTTACAATGATCGGTCCTAAAGATTCATTAACTGCAGTAGTAAATGCTAAGTTCAATAACGCATTACGTATCAGAAGAAATTCTGCTTGTTCTGCATTTAACTCAGTATTTATGGGCTTTGCAAATGGTTTATATATTGAAGGTGATTCAGTTGCAAACAATGCAACAACGAATCAATTCAGATTTAAAAACAATATCATCGCTGGTTGTACTCTTCCATTAAGAAAAAATACTGTTGCATTTGATATTGATGCTTGGTATGCAACTACAGGATTTAACAATACAACATTAGCAACTAATAATGATGTAATGTTAACGAATGCATTTGCTGCAGTTCCAAACTGCTTACCATTAACAGGTTCTCCTGCATTAACTGGTGCTGATTTTACAGACTCACGTTTAACAAATTCTTTCTTTAGTGCAACTGCTTACAAAGGTGCTTTTGGTGCTGACGATTGGACTTTAGGTTGGACTAGCTGGGATCCACAAAATAACAACTACGAAACAGTTACTCCATTAACAAACTTTACTAAATCAGTAAATAGAGATAAAGTAACTTTCACAAATACTACACAAAAAGCTACAACTTATACTTGGAATTTCGGTGATGGAACAGCTGTTTCAAACGATGTAAGTCCAGTACATTCATACAATGCTTTAGGTCATTACCAAGTAACATTAACTGCTACAGCAGGGATTAACAGTGTTGATAAAACAGATTCAGTTCATATCACTGAGTTGCCAATAAACGCTGACTTAATCACAGTATCAGGTCACATTACTTCAAACACAACTTGGTTCAGTAACAAAATCTACCGTTTAGATGGTTTTGTTTACGTTGACTCAAATGCAACATTAACCATTCAAGCAGGTACTATCATTAGAGGTATTAAAGCAACTAAAGGTTCGTTAATCGTAACTAGAGGTGGTAAAT
>CAJBVG010000312.1 GCA_903958995.1 uncultured bacterium
AAAAAAGAAGTAAAAGAGATTAAACAAAATGGAAAGACTTATAAAATTGGAATTATAGATATTCCCGCTTTTTATATGGATTTCAAAGCGTACCAATCGGGCGATAAAAATTATAAATCAACCACAAGAGATGTAAAATTAATTTTAGATTCCTTGAAAGCTGAACAAGTGGATGCAGTAGTTGTAGACTTAAGAAGCAATGGTGGTGGGTCTTTAGTAGAAGCAATTGACTTAACAGGTTTGTTTATTAAATCAGGACCAGTAGTTCAAGTTCGCGATACTCGTAATCAAATAGATGTAGGAGAAGATAAAAACGCAAGCATCACCTGGGAAGGCCCAATGGCTGTAATGATTGATCGCTTTAGTGCATCGGCATCTGAAATTTTTGCAGGAGCGATACAAGATTATGGAAGAGGGATTTTAATAGGTACTCAAAGTTTCGGAAAAGGTACCGTTCAAAATGCAATCGACTTAGATCAAGTAATTGGAAGTACCACCAATAAAGTGGTTGGTAAAGAAAATACTTACGGACAAATTAATTTAACGGTTGCAAAATTCTACCGCATCAACGGAAGCAGTACTCAAAACAAAGGGGTAACGCCAGATATTAATTTCCCGATGGTTTTCCCAGCTGATAAATATGGAGAAAGTGCAGAGAAATCAGCTCTTCCATGGGATGAAATTAAAAAATCGAACTATAAGCCAGTAGGTTCAATTACATCGAACATAAAAACCTTGACTGATAAACATGAAAAGCGAATGAAAAATAATAAAGAATACGCTTACATGTTAGACGATATAAAAATCATTAATGATCGTGATGAAGACAAACCTGTTTCGTTAAATGAAACAAAAATGAAAACAGAACGTGATGAGAATGATTTAAAAACATTGAATAGAGAAAACGATCGTCGCGCTGCAAGAGGATTAGCTCCGCTTAAAAAAGGAGAGAATAAATCCAAAGGGGAGAAGCCTTATGATTTCATGCTGGAAGAGGGATGTAATATTGTAGCGGATTGGCTTTCTCTGAAATAGTAGTGGGTGGTGAGTAGTGAGATATTTTCAAAATACTCACTACTCACATATTAACAGCTTCTCGAAGTAATGCCCTTTAGCAGTTACAACTTCAATCATATACATACCTCTAGAAATCATAGATACATCAATGCTTTCCACATTATAGTAGGTAGAAATTAATCGTCCATTCATTTCATAAATCTTTAGCGATTTAATTTCTACATCTGATGATACTGTAATTTTATCATCTGCAGGATTTGGATAAATTACGATTTTCGATTTTCGATTTTCCTCTACACCACTAGTAACAAGTGTGCTGTCTAAAATCAAATTTTCATCACCTGCTTGATACGTGGTATAGGCAATAAACGTAACCATCATCTCGTCTTTGGTATTCTCACCAGCCGAAACGGTTATAGGAGGGGTACTAGGATTATGCGGATTGTTAGTAGTATTATCATATGTTGCATTCGCCATAATTAACGATTGCTTAGGAATCTTGATTAGTTTTTGAAAAGTATAAAATCCTTGCCAATGGAAATCCCAATCAGGAATACTTATCAGTTTAGTAGTGTCAACCCCTTTTTTTGCAAAGATGGTATACGACCTTCCGATTAAATGCATGTGTGGGAAAATCCCAACTACCGAAAGATCTGTTACGTTACTACTAATGGTTCGTTGGCTAAAATTCATCACCGTATTCGCTGGTATAACAAGCGAAGCTTGTTGCAATACCGGTGGGTAATGGTATAATGGCATTTCCATTTTTACAACACGAACTGGTGTTGAGGAAGTATATTTAAAGTTAACGAAAGTGCTGTCTGACTTTGCATTGCTATTTGGTGCGTAATGTATTTCCATTACTAAATCTGTACCGACCGGTAATTCATAACCCATGTTATCTGGCAAGTAAAATATGCCAGCACCAGGAGTCCACAAACCTATAAGTTTTGCATTCGAACTCTCTGCTCCAGTTCCGTTACTCGCATAACCTGGTCCGGGATCCAAACTGTCTAAATTTCTAGAAACAGTACTTGGGTCGTGGTATAAAATGATATGATGTACTATTGCAGCATTACTTGGAATGAATTCTACAGCGTTAATGTATTTCAAAGATGTATGCGATGTTGGCATTACAAATGTTCTGTAATCATCTGTGGTTTTTTGTACAGTATATTTTGGCGATTGGGTAGTTTGATCTAATCGGTTAATTTGCGCGCCATTTTTAATAGTTGGTGGTACTGGCGAAACGCCTGTGCCTAGAGGTGTTCCCGCATCAACCCAAGCAGAAATTGAATTTACTTGTTCATCAGTTAATCTCCGCTCCCCAATAAAATGAGTATAGCTTGGATCAGCCTTCCATGGTGGCATATGTCTATCTACGGTATGAGATTTTATAGAGGATGCATAAGAAACCGCATCAGTGTAACTCATTAATTCAAATGGACCAATACCTCCATCGTGATGGCAATTGGAGCAGCTATTGTATATCAATTGCCCAATACCATTGTTCCAAGTTGGTGCTTGAGCAAATGACGATATTTGGATTAGCAGGAGTGATACGAGCGTAAATATTCTTTTCATAAAATGGGTGAGTTTTATTAAAGATAAAAAATCAATTCTAAATTCTAAGTTCTAAATTCTAAATTTTAATTTAAATACCATTGGCTTTTGGGTACCACACTATCTAAAACAACCGTTTCACCAATCATAGGAGTAGTAATCGGCACGTTCATTTCATTCGCGGCTTTAGTAATTCTTAAAATCGGTTCATTCCAAGGGTGTAATGCCAATGTGTATTTTGCCCAATGAACAGGCAGTAGGAGCTTTGTATTTAGATCTTTTGCTGCTTGAGCAACTTCCTCCGGTTGCATATGTATATATCCCCAAGCTGGATTGTATTGCCCGCATTCTAAAATGGTGATATCAAATGGTCCGAATTTTTCGCCAATCTTTTTGAAGTGGTCATCATATCCACTATCTCCACCAATATAAATTTTCTTGTGTTTAGATTTCAATATGAACGACGACCAGAGTGTTTGATTTCTAGTGAAGGTTCTGCCTGAAAAATGTCGTGCAGGTTGCGCTGTGATTTCTAAACTATCAATAATTGTAGCACTTTCTTCCCAATCCAATTCTGTAATATTTTCAGGCGAAACTCCCCAATATTCTAAGTGTGAGCCTACACCTAATGAGGTGTAAATATGTTTTACCTTATCTTTCAATGCAAGAATGGTGGCATAAGATAAATGATCGAAATGGTCGTGAGTAATTAATAGGTAATCAATATTCGGCAAATCACTTAATTGATAGGGATGTTCAATTGGGTATGATTTTCCGAAGAAACTTACTGGAGAAATATTACCCACAATAATCGGATCAACTAAAATTGTTTTGCCATCCACCTGAATTAAATATGTAGAGTGCCCCAACCAAGTTACTTTATAGTCATTGACATTTGTAGTATCAAATGATAGTTTTTTAGATGGAAGAATATGGTCTGGTGTTGTAGGGCCTTTCGAAAAGTATAGCTTTAGAATTTTCCAAAAATTATACCCCTCCCCAAAATTTGGTGTATTATGTAAATTTTAAAATGCTCCATCGCTATAATTTTTAGATTTTTTAATTCTTTCTAAACGAGCGCCACTAGGGTTTTTGCCAAACGTAGCTTGTTGCATGAAGAGCATTGTTGCTACTACGAGTACAGCAATTGCAAAGATGAGGATGTAAAGAATTTTAATCATAGATGTAAAATGTATTAAGTACTTTGTATTAAGTAGTATGTAGAAAGTGATTCGTAGATTATACTTAATACCTAATACAATGTACTTTACTAATAGTTCAGTAGCGCTTGTAACTTTTCTGCTAATCTAGATTTTGCTAAGAAATTATCTTCTAATTCCTTGCTCATTGGTATAGCCGTATCTAAACTTGCACAACGAATAACAGGTGCATCTAAATATTGGAAACAATGTTCAGAAATATGTGCTGATAGTTCTGCCCCAAATCCATTAGTCAAGGTGTCTTCATGTAAAATAAATGCTCTACCCGTTTTGCTAACACTTGCTTCTACTGCTTCTTTATCCCATGGTTGCAAACTTCGTAAGTCAATTATATCTAATGATAATTCTGGATGTTCATTTGCATATTCTAATGCCCAATGAACGCCAAGTCCATAGGTGATAATACTCGCAGCAGTTCCTTCTCTTAACATTTTTGCTTTACCTATTTCTATAGTATAATAATCATCAAAAATTTCTTCGGAAATCCCTCGGTATAAAAATTTATGTTCGAAATACATTACTGGATTGGGGTCTTCAATAGCAGCAGCTAATAATCCTTTTGCATCTGATGGGAATGCAGGATACACTACTTTTAGTCCTGGCGTTTTTGTAAACCATGCCTCATTACTTTGCGAATGAAATGGTCCCGCACCAGTTCCGGCTCCTGTAGGCATACGTATAATGACATCTGCTTTTTGGCCCCAACGATAATGTGTTTTTGCTAGATTGTTTATTATCTGATTAAATCCTTCGGTAACAAAATCTGCAAACTGCATTTCCATCATACCCTTGTATCCATTAATAGATAGGCCTAGTGCAGCGCCTACAATTGCCGATTCGCATAATGGCGTATTACGCACTCTTTCTTTCCCGAATTCTTCTACAAAGCCTTGTGTGATTTTAAATGCACCTCCATACTCTGCAATATCTTGTCCCATGAGAACAAAATTTTGATGGCGTTGCATTCCTTGTCGGAGTGCATCACTTATCGCATCTAAATATCTTTTGTCTGTTTTATTTTGTGTTGATGGAAGAATTTCTTTATACTCATAAGGCGCGTACATGTCACTTATTTCTTCTTCAGTATTTGGAACAACATCGGCTTCGCCAAATGCAATTTCAATAGCTTCATCGATTTCTTTTTTTAATTTAAATCGATAGGATGTTCCATACTCTTCATCGACAATACCTTGCTCAACTAAATAGTTTTCAAAATTCTCTACTGGATCTTTCTGTCCCCAAATTTCAAAAAGTTCTTTCGGCACATATTTCGTACCCGATGCTTCTTCATGCCCACGCATACGGAAGGTCATGCATTCAATTAAAATCGGACGAGGATTTTTTCTGATGTCTTCGGTATACTTTAACATGGTATCGTATACTTCTAGAATATTATTTCCATCGATTTGTACCGACTCCATTCCATAGCCAATTCCTCTGTCGGCTAAGCGTTCACATTTATATTGTTCAGCTACCGGAGTCGATAATCCGTATCCATTATTTTCAATAACGAATATCACAGGTAAATTCCATACAGCAGCAGTATTTAACGCTTCGTGGAAATCACCTTGACTTGTAGCGCCGTCACCTGTAAAAACGAGGGTAGATTTTTCTTCGTGTTTTAATTTATGTGCTAAAGCAATTCCATCTGCTAAAGATAACTGCGGACCTAAATG
>CAJBVG010000313.1 GCA_903958995.1 uncultured bacterium
AAAGCATCTACACGCATAGCGCCAAAGAAATGACCAATACCTTCACCAACCGGATTAGGGTCGGGTTCTAAGAAGGCTACAAAAGGAGGCACCCATGGTCCGAAGTTTGCACCAGAAAGAACAGCCGATAAAATATCAACAGTAGCACTTAATCCGAAACCTTTATGACTTCCATGTTCTCTATCACTACCCAATGGAAGCAAAGAGCCACCTTGTTTCAATGCATTGGCATCTATAGTTTCAGAACCAGTGTTGGTTTGTACCCAACCACTTGGTAAATCTTTACCTAAACGTTGAGCAATTTCTAACTTTCCATTGGCAGCAGTAGATGTTGCCATATCAACAATTACAGGATTATATTTTTTTGCAGGGAAAACAAAACACATTGGGTTTGTACCGAGCATACGTTCTTTCGAGAAGGTAGGAGCTACTAGCGGACTAGCATTCGTCATAGCAATACCGATCATGTCTTCTTCTAAAGCCATCATTGCATGGTAGGCTGCAATTCCGAAGTGATTAGAGTTCTTTACAGACACCCAGCCGCTTCCGGTTGCCTTTGCCTTATCTATTGCAATTTGCATGGCGTACGGGCCTGCAATTAGGCCTAAACCAGCATCTCCATCAACTGTTGCAGTACTTAATGTTTCTCTTACTATTTTAGGTTGTGCGGTAGCATTAATTCTATTCTTTTCCCATAAACGAACATAACCGCTAAGGCGTGCTAATCCATGAGAATCGATACCACGCAAATCGGCTAGAAGTAAAACGTTAGTTGCTAATTGGGCATCCTTTTCAGGCACACCCATTTTTATGAATATTGAATAGCAAAACTGCTCGAGTTGTTCTTTAGAGAAAATCATAGTGCAAAGATAATTTAAAATTTGAGGCACAAAAAAAGCCCCCCGAAATCGGAGGGCTTTTTAATAATATTTAATCTGCTATTTTCTAAGCGAAATTATTTAACCATAATTTTCTCAGTAGCTGATTGACCATTGCTAGTTAATACAACTGAGTATAAACCTGCAGATAAGTCAGCAACATTCATAGCCACTTTGTTTGAACCAGCAGTTAATTCAACTGACATAGTACGAACTGTTTGACCTAACATGTTTACTAATTTAACTTCAGCTTTAGAAGCGTTGTTCATAGTAATGTTTAAGTTAGCAAAATCTGAAGTAGGGTTTGGATAAGCTACGATAGAAGCGTCTAATTTTTTAGTGTTATTTACACCAACACCAGACCAATTCCAACCAGAAATATCAACAGCATCATAGATGATGTCAGCTACAGATGATGCGTGAGCACCTTGAACTGCGTTTCCTGGATCGAAATCTTGTTGCCATTGCATGTGAACTTTACCATCAGCACCAATTTGAGCTGGAACAGTAACGAACATGTTTTCTTGATTAGCAGTTTGTGAAACGTTCACAATGTCAAACCAATTTGCACCATGGTCAGCAGTACCTGTGATGTAGATATTTCTAAAGTCAACACCAACATCGTTAGTATCTTCTTCAGCAACTGCGCAATAAGTTAATGTAATACCATTAGCCCAAGCTGTACCAGTAGCACCAACAGATAACATTGGGTTCAATGTGAAACCAGAGTTACCGTAACGTACTAATGTAGCACCAGTAAAGTCAGAACCTGAATCAAATGTACCATTAGCATTTAAGTCTAATAAAGTAGGCACTTGAATCAAAGTAGTGTCAGTATCATTCCAGTAGTTAATATAGTCAGAAGTTGCAGTTAAGAATACACTTAAACCAGCACCATCAGGATCTAATACTAATAAATCACAGAATGCAACGTGAACAGCACCATTGTTATCAACAACTACTGAACCGTTTGAAGTAACACCTAATAATGTATCAGCAACAGTGTCACCGTTAGCATCAGTAATACCACCTACGTATTTAGCGATAGGGAACTCACGGATGATTTTTTTAGTCCAAGTTGCACCAGCGTCAGTAGATTTCATTAAAACTACGTCTTCTGTTGTTCCTAAGATTAAAATAGCAACAGTACTTCCGTTAGCGTCGATTGCATATGAATCACCACCAACATCACCAGCGTGATGTAATGAATCGTAACCAGCAGCAACACCGAAAGCAGCAGAAACTGTATCGAAGTTAGCACCACCATCAGTAGATTTACCGTAGTAAACTGGAGCTAAGAAACCAGTTTCAGTATCACCAGCAGAAGTACCAATGATAGCGTGAATTGTGTTTCCTACTGAAGCTGTTCTAGGCCAAGTTAAGCCACCGAATTCACCTGCAGTACGAGTAGCGCCAAATGCAGTACCAACACCTGTGTTAGTAGTTACACCGTTAACGTGACAAACAACAACTTCACCACCTGTTACAGCAGATAAGTTACCCCATCCAACACGTTTGCTTTCTAATTTTGCAGTTGGAGCAGCACCCCAAGTAGTACCATCGAAACTGTTGTAACGAGTTCCACGATCTGTCCAAGAAGAAGCTTCGCTTGATCCAGTCCATACTGTAGAGATTTTACCGTTAGGGTAAGCAATAATACGACGTGGCATAGCAGCATTTGATTGTAAATCGTAAGTAGTATTACCAACGATCGTAGCTGTAGCCGATCTTTTAACTGTTTTTGAAGTGTTTCTTACAGTAGCAGGAGCTTGAGCAAGATTTACAACTGGAACTTCTTGTCCAGCCTCAATCTTTAAAAATTTGCTCGCCTGCGCGCTGTTACGGATTTCCAGTCGTGAAGCCGACTGACCGTTCACTAAAAACGGTACCGTGCACAATAGTGCCATTAATTTTAATGTAGATACTTTTTTCATAATTGAACTATTAATAGTTTGTTAAAAATTTGTTTAAATCAAACTTAATAATAAAAAACATCAATAAAAAGCTTTTTTTATTAAAAAAATGCATTAAATCATTGTTTTTGACGATTTTTTTGAGTTTAAACGTTAATTGGTTGATGTAAAATCTTTAAGTAAGTAAAATTTAAGAAGCCCCCTTTCTGTTTCTATTCTTTAAAAAGCGATAGTTTTTATGTGTTTTGCAAAAGCTTCAGTATTATTTAAGAGCACTTGCATACCCTCTGTACCACAATTTGCATACCATAAACTAAAGTTTTCTGCTCGCTCTTGTAATTTCCCTCCTGGGAAGTATTTTGATTTCAGATCTGAAATTTGATTTAATGAACTTTTATATTTTCTTTTTTCCGCTTTCCAAATTTTAAGTTCAATGCGTTCCATCATTCTTAAAATTCTTTTTTCGGTTCCGTGTAAACTGTATTTTAAATTATCATCAACACGTATTGCTTTTTGTTTCATCTGTTCGATGTAGTTTTTCAATAATAGTTCTTCTTCTACTAAATTTATTTTTTCAGTTTGATGTTTCTCTACATATTCTTTTTCTAATTGTAAAATGCTTTTGAAAAAATCATTAATAGAAAATCCAAGCGCATTCCATTTCTCTACATCATGCTGATCAGTAATCATGAAATTATTTCTCCACGCTAAAATTGGATAAGGAATATTATAATTTTCGAACACCAATTTTAATTGTAACCAATAAGCTATTTCGCCCGGGCCGCCTATATAGCATAGGTTTGGTAAGATTGATTCTTGGTATACGGGGCGTAGTACTACGTTCGGACTAAAACGCTCAGGTTGATTATCGATTTCTGATTTTAATTCTTGAGATGTAAATGAATAACTTCCTTCAGAAGTTTTGAATGTATCTCCATCTGAAATGATACGTTCTCTAAATCCATCTAAAATATAAAACATATTAATTTCACGAGGAAATAATTGTGATGGATAATTTAATTTTTCTAATGTATTAGTTTGTGAAGTGCAAGCCTCAAAACTTTTTTGTTGAAATAATTCTTTTTCAATTATAGGTGACCATGATTTTTTCAATTCAATATCATCTGCATCTACAATTACAAGTCCTTCGTTTTTGAAAAGCAGGTCTACTAAAATACGAGTTGATTCAGCTAAACTATTTTCTTTTTTATAAGCAATTTTTAACATGGAAATTAATTCACTTGCATAAGTTCTTCCTTTTAAAAAATGTTCAAGTGATGTAATAAGCGATTCGATACTGTCTACTTTTAATCGTCCAGTTGGCCCTGTTGCATCGAGCTTCCATTCGAATTGGTGTGAGCCTAGTTGAATATGATTGATTTCAGCAAAGTCGTGGTCTTCTGATGCCATCCAGAATACTGGTACAAAATTATATTCAGGGTTTTTTAGCTTCGCTTCTTTTGCCATCGAAATGGCAGTCATTATTTTAAATATAAAATACCACTCACCAGTAAAAATAGACAACTGGTGTCCAGTAGTAATGGTAAACGTATTCTCTTGTTTTAGTAGTTCTATATTTTGATGTACTGCTGCAGTTGTATCAATATGTTGGTATTGAACTTTTAGGCGCTCCACTAATAACTCACGCTGTGCCGCACTAAAAGCTTTTTTCTGTTGGATAGCATTAGGGATTGACTGAATAGCGGGTGAGTGAGCATAAAATGGTCGTAGATCTGCATCCTCAGCTACATAATCAAGAAAGAGTTTACTAAATGAATTTGATTGTTCGTAGTTTGTACAATAAGCGTTATCCATAATCAAATATAAAATTTAATTAGATAACCTATAAAACTAAGAAAAGTTCAGACGAGAATTAACCTATTTTCTTTGCGTATAGATCGAATTCCTCTGCTGATTCAATTTCTACTTGAACAAAATCACCTATACGTAAATATTCATCTTTAGCTGTAATCAATACTTCATTGTCCACCTCTGGGGAATCGAATTCTGTTCTACCAATGAAATGGTCTTTTTCGATACGGTCTACGAGTACTTTATATTGCTTGCCAATTTTAGCTTGGTTAAGTTCTAAAGAAATATCTTGTTGTACAGCCATGATTTGGTCAGCACGCTCTTGCTTTTCTGCATCAGGGATATTATCAACTAATGAATAGGCATGCGTGTTTTCCTCGTGGGAGTAAGTAAATACACCTAAACGATCGAAACGCATTTCTTCAACAAATTTCAAAACTTCTTCAACATCTTTTTCTGTTTCGCCAGGATATCCTGCAATTAAGGTAGTTCTTAAAGCGATATCAGGAACTTTTGCACGAATATCATTTACTAATTCAATTGTTCTTCGTTTTGTAATTCCTCGTCTCATCGACTTCAACATATTATCCGTGATGTGCTGTAAAGGCATATCCAAATACTTACATACGTTTGATCGTTCGTTCATCACATCTAAAACATCCATTGGGAATTGAGAAGGGTAGGCATATTGCATACGGATCCATTCAATACCTTCAATGTCTGAAAGGTGTTTAAGCAAATCACCTAATTTGCGGTCATTGTATATATCAAGTCCGTAATAAGTAAGATCTTGAGCAATAAGAATTAGTTCTTTTGTCCCGTTCTTCGCTAAGTGTTTTGCTTCTTTTACTAAGTCCTCTATTGTTTTAGAAACATGTCCACCACGCATAATTGGAATAGCACAAAACGAGCAAGGACGATTACAACCTTCAGCGATTTTGAAATAGGCGTAATGAGATGGGGTAGTAATTAAACGCTCACCAATAAGCTCGTGTTTATAATCTGCGCCAACTGTTTTTAGAATTCTCACTAAATCATTTGTTCCGAAATAGGCATCCACATTTGGAATTTCTTTTTCTAAATCACTTTTATATCGTTGAGATAGGCATCCGGTAACATATACTTTTTCGATATCACCTTTTTCTTTAAGCTCAACATATTTAAGAATAGTATCGATTGATTCTTGTTTTGCATTATCAATAAAACCACAGGTATTGATGATTACAGTTCCGAAATCTAGTTTTTCAGATTCGTGACTAACATCAATCTTATTACCACGTAATTGACCCATTAATACTTCAGAATCGACAATATTTTTTGAGCAACCTAGTGTTACAATATTTATTTTGGCTTTATTCCCTTTGGTTTTCATATTATGATTGGCTTCCGAAAAGTGATTCTACGAAACTAGTTTTGTTAAATAATTGAATATCATCCATACCTTCTCCAACACCAATGTATTTTACTGGCACTTTAAATTGGTCAGATATACCGATGACTACACCACCTTTTGCAGTTCCATCTAATTTGGTTAATGCTAAAGCATTCACTTCGGTAGCGGCAGTAAATTGTTTTGTTTGTTCAATAGCGTTTTGCCCTGTAGAGGCATCGAGTACTAATAATACTTCATGTGGTGCATCAGGAATTAACTTTTGCATCACTTGTTTAATTTTACTTAATTCATTCATTAAGCCAATTTTATTATGTAATCGGCCTGCAGTATCAATAATGCAGATATCTTCTTGATTAGCGATAGCAGATTTTAAGGTATCGAATGCAACGGCAGCAGGATCGGCTCCCATTTTTTGAGAAACTACACGAACGCCTACACGTTCGCCCCAAATGTGCAATTGCTCTACAGCAGCAGCACGAAAGGTATCGGCAGCACCAAGAACTACTTTTTTCCCAGCTTTATTAAATTGGTTCGCTAATTTGCCAATGGTAGTTGTTTTACCCACTCCGTTTACTCCAACAACCATAATTACATAAGGCTTTTGTTGGTCGGGTAACTCAAAATGTTCGAAATCTTTTGTTTGATTTTCAGATAGGAGAGCAGCAATTTCTTGTTTAAGTATAGAATTAAGCTCATTGGTGTTCACGAATTTGTCTTTCGCTACTCGCTTTTCTATTCTTTCAATGATTTTAAGAGTGGTTTCTACACCAACATCTGCAGATACGAGGATTTCTTCGAGGTTATCTAGCACCTCTGCATCAACTTCGGATTTCCCAACGATGGCACGGGCAAGTTTACCAATTACGCTCTCTTTGGTCTTTTCTAGACTTTTATCGAGTGTTTCTTCTTTCTTTTTTGATGAAAAAAAATCAAATAATCCCATTTTCCTATGAATAAAAAAAGCTCCTTTCGGTTGAAAGAAGCTCTTATATGATAAAAGGATACAATTATTTGTTACCTTTTAATATGTCTTTTACGTGGTCGTTATGAACAACAATTTCTTTAAAAGAATAAGCGCCTTTAGGTGATTTCACCATAGTGATCACTTTAGAGTATTCTTTACCAGTACCAGTTTTTAACGTTGCAACTACTTTCTTTGCCATTTTCTGTCAGGATTGTATGATTACTTAATTTCTTTATGTACAGTAACGCGTTTTAACACTGGATTGAATTTCTTCATTTCCAAACGCTCTGTAGTGTTTTTCTTGTTTTTAGTCGTGATATAACGAGACATACCCGCTACTCCGCTATCTTTATGCTCTGTACATTCTAAGATGACCTGAACTCTATTGCCTTTCTTTGCCATTTCTTTACTTACTTATAAATTAAATCTTACCGTTTTTAACGAATTTGTTAATAACAGCAGTGATTCCATTCTTATCAATTGTTTTTAAAGCTGACGTAGAGACCTTTAACGTAATCCATGAATCCTCTTCAGGGATGTAGAATCTCTTCGTTTTCAAATTAGGATAAAATCTTCTTTTGGTCTTACGGTTCGAATTTGAAACGTTATTACCAACCATCGCAGCTTTTCCTGTTAAATCACAAATCTTTGACATGACGATTATATTTTGTTCTATTAATTTATTTTAGAGTGTGCAAATATCTGAAATTTTATCGTACGGGCAAATCTTTTTTTAAAATAGTTTGAGAAAGAATACATTTGCTATATATCTCGCTAATTTAGTATATTTATGCAAAATTAGTATAGTTCATATGTCAAAACAGATTTTTTGCCCTAAATGTCAGTCGGAAAACTACGTAAAAAGCGGCATAGTTAAAGACCGTCAACGCTACACTTGTAAGTCGTGTAAGTACCATTTTACTGTTCAAAAAGAAGGTAAAAAAGTAGATAATTATTATGTCACAAAAGCTCTACAACTCTATCTAGAAGGAGTATCTTACCGCGAAATCGAAAGAATCTTAGGAGTAAGTCATGTCTCTGTTATGAATTGGGTTAAACAATACATCAAAGTTCGTCCGAACATACAAGAATACCATCCTACCTATAAAATCTTCAAGCATCAAGAATTTATCGACTTTGTTCAAGATCAATCGCACCTAAAAGGGGCTGGAATGATGTTAACAGAGTTGGGGGATAAATACATGTTAATTAAATGGGAGCGCTTTAAAAATAGGTAATTGAGCTATTAATTAATGTTTTAGACTAAAATGAAAGACAGTATTTAGTCACATTAACACATATGTATACCACATTTCATTTCTGAGCCATACTATTGGAATTTAGATATTGTCTTTTGCGCGGAGAGGC
>CAJBVG010000314.1 GCA_903958995.1 uncultured bacterium
GTAGTTATGATATTGTATTTACAAGTGATACTACGAAATGGTCAGAGTGTGTGGTTTTAGAATCAGGTATTATTTCTGCTGCTAATCCAATAGAAACAACTGAAAATCTTCAAAAGCGTTTAAACCTACGTAAGAAAGATATCGGTTATGGAATTGGTAAATCAAAATTCCCTGGCTATGCAATCAATCTAGAAACAGGTGAGCGTGTTAACATTTTCTTCGCAGAAGCTTCTGGCTTAACAAGTGATAATGGTAACGACATGAAATGGAATCCATCTAGCAACAAGAACTTCTATGACAAAGGTGGTCGTCATTTCATTTACGTTACACGTAGAAGATATGACAAGTGTGCTGAGATTCATACTTTATTGACTAAGAATATTGATGCGGTTGCCAATGTAGATAAATACAAAGTGTTTAGCATGGTTGATTGGGTTAATGTTCCAGTTTTAGCAGAAGGGCAAACACTTTTAGCTACTGATGTTAAAGTGAGATTAAGAGTTGCAAAACCATATGACAAAAACCCATTCGGTGGTGTTAATGGTGGTGCACCTTCATTCAACTTCGATGATCAATCGGTATTAAAAGGAGCAACTGAAGATGACAATACTAATAAACAAGCTGCATTAGATTTAATCAACATTGTTCCGAATCCATACTATGCATATTCTAGCTTTGAACCAGATAGAAATGATTTTAGAGTTCGTATAACAAACTTACCAGCAACTGCAACTATTAGCATATACACAACAAATGGTATACTTGTAAGACGATTCACAAAATCAGATCCACTTCAAACATTTGTTGAATGGGATTTAAGAAATGCAAATAGAATTCCGATTGCGAGTGGTGTTTACATCGTACACATTAATTGTCCAGGAGTAGGTGAAAAAGCATTGAAATGGATGGGTGTGATGAGACCAGTTGATTTCACTAACTTCTAATGGTTACAAGATTAAAAAAATTGGATATGAAAAAACTTTATAGAATAACATATTTATCGGTTCTTACAGCACTATTACCAGCAGCATTAATTGCTGGTAATGGTGAGAGAGCTGGTTCTGGTGGAGCAACTGAACTATTAATTAATCCTTGGGCTCGCAGTAGCGGCTATGGTGGGTTCAATAGTTCGTCAGCCAGAGGTGTTGAAGCGTTAAACTTAAATGTTGGCGGTTTAGCATTCACGAAAAAAACAGAGGTGGTTTTCTCAAGAACAAATTGGCTAAAGGGATCTGATGTTACAATCAACTCTTTCGGTTTGAGTCAACGCATTTCTTCTGATGGAGTATTAGGGGTATCAATTTTCTCTATGAATTTTGGAGATATTAACGTTACAACTAATGATCGCCCTGATGGAAATGTTGGAAAATTTTCTCCTCAATTAATCAACTTCGCTGTTGCGTACTCTAAAGAGTTCTCTAACAGTATTCACGGAGGTGTATTGGTAAGAGGAATTCAACAAACTATCGCAGATATCAAATCTTCAGGATTCTCTATCGATGCAGGTATTCAATACTGTGCAGGTGATTTAGATCAATTGAAATTAGGTATCTCATTGAGAAATATTGGTCCAGACATGCTAATGCAAGGTGATGGTATTATGTCAACATTTACTGACCCTACTTTACCATTCAGCGTAGAAGGATACCGTAAATCACAAGCTTACCAATTACCATCTTTATTGAATCTTGGTTTATCATATGATTTCTATGTGAAAAATGATCACCGATTAACTGTATTAGGAAACTTTACTTCTAACGCATTCTCTGAAGACCAATTAGGTATTGCTGCTGAATACGGATTTAAAAAATTCTTAATGTTAAGAGCTGGTTACAATGCACAACCAGATATCTCTAATAAAGATTTATCGCCAACTGTTTACACTGGTTTATCATACGGAGCTACTTTTGAAGTTCCTATTAATGATAAAGGTGCAACTTTCGGTGTTGATTATGCGTTTTCTCCAACACATGTATTCGACGGAACACATGTAATTGGTGCTCGTATAACATTATAATTATTATTAATTTTGCTTTAAAAGAAGGCTGTATGAAAATACAGTCTTCTTTTATTTTTATTTACTTGCAACAAACACGAAGGATATGACTGAAGTAACTTATTTCACTCAAGAAGGACTTGATAAATTAAAAGAAGAAGTAGCACACTTAAAATCGTTTGGTAGATCTAGCATCTCTAAACAAATAGCTGAAGCACGAGATAAAGGTGATTTATCTGAAAATGCAGAATACGATGCAGCAAAAGAAGCACAAGGTTTATTAGAATTAAAAATCTCAAAACTAGAGCAAGTTCTTGGAAATGCTCGTGTAATCGACGAGTCCAAAATCGATAACAGTAAGGTCTTAGCATTATCAATTGTTAAGATTAAAAATATAAAAAATGGTACTGAAATGACTTACCAATTGGTGGCAGAAAAGGAAGCTGATTTGAAATCAGGGAAAATTTCAATCAAATCTCCAATTGCTCAAGGCATACTTGGCAAATCCGTAGGCGATACCGCTCAAATTACTATTCCTAACGGCTCTATTGAAGTTGAAATTTTAGAAATATCAAGATAGTGGCAAGTGTATTTTCAAAAATAATTGCAGGCGAAATTCCTGCTTATAAAGTTGCTGAAACGGAAGACTTCTTAGCATTTCTTGATGTTAGACCAGTGGCTAAAGGCCATGTATTATGCATCCCTAAAAAAGATGTGGATTATATTTTTGATATAGATGACGAGTCATATGTGAAGCTTATGCTCTTTTCTAAGATTGTTGCTACTGGAATTAAATTGGTAGTGCCATGCAAAAAAATTGGAGTTACTGTAATTGGATTAGAAGTGCCACATGCTCATGTGCATTTAGTGCCGATGAATGAATTAGGCGATATGAACTTTGCTGGAGTTCGTCCGGAATTCACAAAAGAAGAATTCGAAAAGTTAACAGCTGAAATTAAAGCTGCAATTACTTCTTTATAATCTTACTTGGGTTGTCGCTTAAATAGCTAGCCCATCCTGTATGTTTCTTGGTACTCTTTTTAGTTGCAGGTTTCTTGCTTATTGGTACAGTAAGAGTATTCTGTAGGTAATGGCATACTGCTGCTGCTAAGCCATCTGTTGCATCTAAAAACTCTGGATGCCCATCAAATTCTAGTAAGTGCTGCAGCATAGAGGAGACTTGCTCCTTAGAGGCGTTCCCGTTGCCTGTAATGGATTGTTTTATCTTCTTGGGAGAATATTCGCACAAAGGGATATCGCGATACATAGCCGCCGCCATCGCTACACCTTGCGCTCTACCTAATTTCAACATCGATTGAATGTTTTTCCCAAAGAAAGGAGCTTCAATCGCCATCATGTCTGGGTGGTATTGTTCTATGATTGCTAATACTCCTTCGAATATTTTTTTAAGCTTTAGTGGATGATCGTCGAGCTTACCTGTTTGTATTACACCCATGTGAATTAAGCTGAGCTTTTTCCCTTCTACTTTTATTAATCCGAAACCAGTGACTGATGTTCCAGGATCTACGCCCAAAATAATTTGCTCTTTCAATGCTTGTGTATCAATAAATGAGTTAAAACTTACACTAGTAAAGATACAAGTTTGGAGGATAAAATGTTATCTTGCCTCAGAAATAAACCTTTTGTTTTTATTTATAATACTGGACTTACGTGATTTCTTTGCAAGTTATTTTATACCTATTACTCTTTAGTTATTTATACATCATCGGCTATTATATCGTTGGTTGGAATAAATTAGCAACGTTCAACCCTTCAGATTCAATGCCTAGGCATCCTTCAGTTAGCATTATAATTCCGGTACGTAACGAAGAGCTACACATTGCAAATTTATTGAATGACATTCAAGCCCAAACTTATCCTGCAGAGTATATTGAAATAATAGTTGTTGATGATTCATCAACGGATAACACAATCAATATTATCCAATCACTTAATTTCCCAAATGTAAAAGTTGTTCCACTTATACTTGATGAAGCTATCAATTCTTACAAAAAAGAAGCGATTGCTAAGGGAGTAGCATCTTCAACTGCAGAGTTAATTATTACTACTGATGGTGATTGTAGAGTAGGGCCTGAGTGGATTAGTACAATTGTAGATTTTTATATTCAACATAATTTCCAATTAATTTCTGCTCCTGTTTCTTTTCATAACGAAAGCTATTGGTTCGAAAAAATTCAAACCATCGAGTTTCAATTTCTAATTGGTGCTGCTGCTGCATGTATAGAAAACGGCATGCCCAATACCTGTAATGGCGCAAATTTAGCCTATACCAGAGATGTTTTTAATCGAGTAAATGGTTATGATGGAATTAAAGATTTAGCC
The DNA here is from genome assembly GCA_903958995.1 of uncultured bacterium. GTDB lineage: Bacteria > Bacteroidota > Bacteroidia > Sphingobacteriales > Sphingobacteriaceae > CAJBVG01. The sequence goes on from CAJBVG010000314.1 coordinate 4,340, forward strand.
TCTGGCGATGATGAAATGCTGTTGCAAAAAATTGGAAGTATATACCCAAATGGAATTGGTTTTTTAAAATCGGAGAAAGCCATTGTAAGTACATTCGCGAAGTATCACCTAAAAGATTTCATACAACAACGTATTCGTTGGGCATCTAAAACTTCAAAATATTTTAATTGGCGTGTAATGCTAATGGTTGTTCTTATTTTCTTATTCAACCTGTCTATACTTATTGCTATTCCATTTGCATTCTACTTTGACTCTATTAAATATTATTTAGAAATAGCATTAGTATTTAAGATGTTATTTGACGGAGTGTTTTTCTATTTAACCTTATCGTTTTTTGATAAAAAGAAACTATTGCCTTATTCAATTCTTGTTGAGTTCTTTTATACTTTTTACGTTGTGTTTATTGGCTTGATTGGAAGTTCTAGAACTTCTTATATTTGGAAAAACAGAAAAGTGAGATAATGGAAGAAATTACCCTTAGCCCTTTTAAAAGAGTTTTACTGAAACTATGGAAAAATAAATTAGCCATGTTCGGTGGAGTTTTGATTGTGATTACAATACTATTCGCATTTTTAGGGTATTTAATTATGCCTGATAATAGTCCAAACGCAAATGAAATGCATTTGGAAATTAGCACACTTTCTCCTGGCACAACAGTAGATTTCGCGAAAATAGAAAATGGCAAAACGAAAATAGAGAAGAGTTTTGTTGATGTTTGGATTAATGGCAAGGAATCTGATTTCGATTACATCCCTTTGCTCGACGATTCTACAAAAAGCGATTATAATACTTCGGAAATTATTCACAGAACATATTGGTTAGGTACCGATAGGTATGGTAGAGACATGTTAAGCCGAATGATATTAGGAACACGAGTGTCATTAGCAGTAGGCCTAGTATCTGTAATCATCTCTATGTTTGTTGGAGTTTTTTTAGGCGCAATTGCAGGTTATTATGGTGGGAAATTAGATGCATTGATTTCTTGGTTGATTAATGTGATTTGGTCCTTACCATCTTTATTGCTCGTTATTGCTATTTCGTTCGCACTAGGCAAAGGATTTTGGCAAGTATTTATTGCTATTGGTTTAAGCATGTGGGTAGAAGTAGCGCGTTTGGTGCGTGGACAAATATTAAGTATTAAAGAAGTAGAATACGTGGAAGCTGCAAAAGCATTAGGCTACCACGAATTCAGAATAATATTTAGACACATATTGCCAAATATTTTAGGGCCATTATTAGTGATGGCTTCAGCAAATTTTGCATCTGCAATATTGTTAGAGGCAGGCTTGAGTTTTCTAGGATTTGGAGCGCAACCACCAATCCCTACTTGGGGTGGAATGGTAAAAGAGCACTATGGCTATATCATAATGGATGCTGCATACCTAGCCATGATTCCTGGCTTAGCGATTATGATGTTAGTGTATGCGTTTAATATTTTTTCATCGGGAATTCGCGATGCATTCGATCAGAAAAACTAAAGTGTTTGTGGTGTTTTTTTAGTTCTCATTTCTGATGAAATAATGAAAGAGAGCACTAACATAAATAGACCTCCATTTTTTTCAATTTCAATCATATCTCCTAAAAATAAATGCACGAGAAATAAAACTAGCATCGCAAAAGATGCTGTCATTAGTGTGCGAATAAATTTATCATTCGTGCTCAAGTAAATTGCTTTTGTCTTAAGCATTGCCCAGAGGTACAATATACTAAACAGCAAAAAACCAAACACACCTTGATCGCAGAATACTAACAAGAAATAATTGTGTGTACTAGAGTGTTCTGGATTGTGACTTACATTGGTAACGAACGAGGGGTTTGCATAGGTCTTGTAAGTGGGGTAGAAGGTATTGTTTCCTGTACCTAACCAGAAATGATGTTGGATTAAATTAATTGCAGCCACCCATCTATATACACGTTCCATTCCAGACACATCACGAAGCTCAACAGTTGCTTGCATGTGTTTGCCAAAATCATCTTTGTTGAAATTGGTGTTAGAATAATTCGGCGCATACTTCATGTAGTTATTGTTGTTCACCAACTTATAACAGAAAACTGTTAATCCAATAATACCGATGATGAAAGATAACTTTAAAAACTTCGATTTAAATACAATTATACTCAAGCCCGCACCTGTGAGAGCAATCCAAGTTGTTCGAGTGTAAGATGTAATGATTGCGAAAACTAAAATGAGAATGCTAGTATATAAAAGTAGTTTTATTTTTGGGTTGTTTTTGTACCAGCCAATTGCTGCAACAGCAAAAGGGAATATCAACCCTAATGTACAAGCATAGATAACGTGGTTTGCATACAAAGGCCTAGCCGATTGATTTACCTCATCAAAACTGAATCCAGTTTTTGCATGGTTAATTACGGTGTACAATACTGATAACATTAAAGGAATGAAGAAGCTCCAAAAAGCGGCTTTGTAACTCTTCTCATCTTTCAATATTAAAATAGGGAAAAATATAAATCCTCCGAAATACCAAAGTTTAGAAAGCAAATATTTAAAAGAAAGGGTAGGCTCTTTTGAAATGAAGATGTTAAATGTAAATAGTAATAATTGTAGAAGTAGAAGTACAACAAGTGGGTTATTAATATAGGAAGCAATATTGCTTCGTTTGTTTAGCAATAAAACTAACCAAATAACTGTACCTAACATCAAAAGAGGTTCGGCAGGTACCGATAAGGATAATGGGCCGAAGCTCATGTCCATTGATACGGATAAGCAAACTAAAAGTGAATAGAAAATTATACGGTAATTATAAATTGTTGCTGCAAAAAAAGCAAGTACTATAGGTATTAGTGCAATAAAAGGTATTCCTTTCCAATACCCTACGATATTCGCAAAGATGAATATCAATATGGCAGTGAAAAAGAATAGATATTCGTTCCTTCCGATGCTTTTTAATTTATTCAAGATAATTTACTTCTTATGCTTGGAAACGCATCTATTAAAAACACAATGAGTATAGCGAAGATTAAAGTCGACAATGCAACAATTGCAGCGCTCAATCCTCTTCTTGGTGTAGAAGCAATCTCAGGTACATCGGCCGCATTGATAACAAATTTTTGAGGCAATGCATTTTCAGTTTCCATCTTAACAGTTTCGTACCTCGATTTCAAACCCATTGTTTTTTTGCGCTCAACTTCTAGATTGTTTACAGAATTGATGTAGTCTCCACCATTTACACGAACTTGTTCCATTGATGGTTTAAGAGACTTGATAGCTGCACGATATCCTTCCACCCTTGCTCTACTTTTAATTAACAAAGTATCTGGTAATTTATCTTTAAATTTCTCATACACTTTTAATTGAGCTTCTTCCTGATCTAAGCGAA
>CAJBVG010000315.1 GCA_903958995.1 uncultured bacterium
CGACGGAGCTTATGTTTATCAAATCGTAGCGTACTCTACTCAAAACAGATACCTATATCAAAACGGTACAATCTCTGTTGTGAAATAATTAAGAATTATTGATTTTCTTTTGAAATTTCATCAATAGCATTTACAATTACAGCACAAGCAATTTTAATCTCATCCTCTGTAATAATCAATGGTGCTGCTATTCTCATGGCATCCGCACAATGCAAGAACCAATCTAAAATAATGCCTTGTTCAATACATAGATCAATTACTTTTTTGTTGAACTCAAAACTTTTCAATTGAACTGATATCATTAATCCTTCGCCACGCACTTCCGAAATTTCAGGGTGAACTAGTAGTGATCTGAAAAGACTAGCTTTTGATGTAACACTTTCTATGATGTTTTCTTCCAACAAAACATTTAGCGTTGCGATTGCTGCTGCACAAGAAACAGGATGTCCGCCAAAGGTAGTGATATGCCCAAGTATTGGATTATTAGTTAAGGTATGCATTCTTTCATTTGAAGAAATGAATGCACCTATTGGCATTCCACCTCCCATACCTTTTGCTACCACTAAGATGTCGGGTATAATATCATAATGTTGAAATCCGAACATTTTACCAGTCCTGCCAAATGCCGTTTGAATTTCGTCCATCACTAATAAACATCCAGTTTCTGAACACTTTTCTCTAAGTGCTTTCCAATAGGATTTGCTTGCAGTTCGTATGCCTGCTTCGCCTTGTATGGTTTCAATAAATATTGCAGCGTGTTCAGAAGTAATAAGATTCAAATCTTCCATTTCACCGAATCGAATAAAATCAATTCCTGGTAATAATGGGCGATAGGCTTGTTTGTATTCCTCATTACCCATAAGACTCAATGCACCATGGGTACTTCCGTGGTAAGAGTTTATACAGGCTAACAATTTTGAACGATGAGTAACTCTTTTAGCTAATTTCATTGCTCCTTCAATAGCTTCAGCGACCGAGTTCACTAGGTAAACCGAGTTTAGTGATTCGGGTAATTGTTTAGTCAGTAAAGTTGCATAATCTACTTGTGGACTTTGAACATATTCTCCATACACCATTAAATGCAAGTATTGCTCTGCTTGATGCTTAATGGCTTCGACCACTTTGGGATGAGTATGTCCAATGTTATTTACTCCTATGCCTGAAATTAAATCCATGTATTTCTCGCCTTTTGAGCCATACAAATAAATGCCTTCGGCCTTTATAATTTCTAGCATTAATGGCATCTCTGTGGTCTGCGCATTATGTAATAAAAATAATTGTCGGTTTGATAACATACTCAAAAGTACAAAATATCCTTTGGTATGATTACATTTGGGTATAGACAATTGTATGAAGGCAGCACAACACATGAACGACTTTTGGATTGATGTAACTAATCCTACAGAATCAGAGTTACAAGAAATTGCCAATACTTATCATTTGCATCCCAATGCAGTGCAGGATTGTTTGGAGCCAGACCATTTGCCGAAATATGAGGAGATGGAATCGTCTAGATTTATTGTTACTCGGGTGTATGATGTAGCCCAATCAAGCGAAGCAGATACGATTCAAGAAGTAACTCGTAAAATCTCCATTTTCATTACTGATAAAAATATCATTACAGTACATCGATCAGAACAACCATTATTAAATGTTATCAAAACGAAATATATAGATAGTGGAAAATGTACCGACCTTCATCAGTTATTATTACATATCTTAAATTCTGCAGTATTGACTTACGAAGTACCTTCTGATAAATTGTCTAATGAGATAGATTTTTATGAGAGCAGAATTTTCTTGAGGAAGAAGTTACCTAATTTATTAAAAAACTTATATCAGATTAAAAGAAAGGTTTCTGTTATAAAAAGAATTTTAACCATTACTACAGATACAACGAATAAAGTGGGGGAGGGATATAAACACGATCCGATGTATAGAGAGATGAAAGATAATTTTGTTCAACAAGTTATTGTGTATGATCAATTGAGTGAAGACATCAACAACTTACTATCACTTTACCTCTCTATATCGGGCCAAAAAACGAACGAAGTAATTAGAGTATTAACAATTTTCTCGGTATTCTTTATGCCACTTACCTTTATTGTAGGTATATATGGCATGAACTTCGACCATTTGCCTGAACTACACTGGGAATATGGCTATCTGTTTTCTATCGCATTGATGATTGCAGTTACCTTTACCATTTACTTGTGGTTCAAACGAAAAGAATGGCTTTAGTCTAATTCCGGAGGTCTGCGTTGATCTTGCAATTTTCGCAATAATTCACGCTTAAATCCTTCTTGTGCACGATAATAAATAGCAATCTTTTTCATAGGTAATACTGCCTTAAATCTGTCGTGGTATTTTTTCTCGATGTCTAACTCACGTTGTCGAGATGCCATTTCATCATTAATCATTTTTTCGATTTCAGCATCAGAAAGGTTGTCGCCATTATCTCTTCCATCACGATGGCGCATTTTACGGTCCTTCTGGATTTTCTGCATTTCAGCTTGCATCTCATTATATACAGGCCAGAATTTTTTTGCTTCATCTGGTGTTAAATTAAGTTGGCGAGTAAAGAATGCAATTCGAAACGATTCAATTTCTTCTCTACGATTATCTTGTGCACTAGAG
>CAJBVG010000316.1 GCA_903958995.1 uncultured bacterium
AAGTTTTAGTTAAGGTGTCTTTCTGTAATTCAAACAAATTTCCAATCGAAAGCACATTTGATATTCCTTCAATGTCATTGATTGAATCACTTAAGGCTGTCCACTCGTTATAAAAATCTTTTTGAAAAATTTTATCAGTTTGAACGCCGATAACCATCATTGTTCCATCTTCCCCAAATTGCTTCTTAAATTCATTGTAAGCAACATAGGCAGAGTCAGTAACAGGCAAAACCTTTGCCCCAGCAAAAGCAAGCTCAACATCCTTGCCCTTATAGGCCATGAAGCTTACCGCTACTGCAATAATCAGTAATAGGGTAATTCTAAATCTTAATATAGACTCACTGAATCTTCTCCACATGGGAAATATGTAATAAAGTAAAAACTAGCTAATTTTAATAGGTTGCAAATTTGTTATTTTTTTTCGAGAATAATGAGGAGTTTCAGGCTTATTTCGGGATATGAAGTAATAAATAAGGAGTTTTTTTGTTAATTAGTCTATTATTCTATCGAAATGAGATTCATATTATCCATAATATTATTAATAGCTTGTCAGTTAAACACTTACGCGCAAAACACTGCGATAGGTTCTTGGCGCACCCATATGCCTTATCAACAAGCCATTGAAGTACTCGAATCGGGAAATCAGTTATATGGCATTTGCAAGTCGGGTATATTTACATTTAACTTACAGGATAGCACTTTTCAAACCATCACCAAAATTGATGGATTATCGGATGTATCTATTAAAACTGCAGCTATTGACAAGCCAAGTGGCACAGTTATCATCGGTTATGCCAATACCAATATTGATGTAATACGCGGCAAAGAGATCATTAACATCAATGACATCTTCAAAAAAGAAATAGTCGGGATTAAGAGCATCAATTCAATTGATTGTATTGATGGTATCGCCTATATCAATTGTGGTTTTGGAACAGTATTGTACGATATCTCTAAAAATGAAATTAAGGACACTTATTATTTAGGCAAAAATGGGGCTTCACTATCCATTTACAATATGGCGAAGCTTAATGATAAACTTTATGCTGCTACAGATAGTGGAATTTTAGAGGCCAACATTAACAATCCAAATTTAGCTAATTACCAAAATTGGACTAAACATGATTCTGTTCAGAAATACCCTTCTGGAAAAATAACAAGCTCCTTAATTGCTTACCACGATAAATTAATTGCAAAATTTGGTGATTCCATTAGATACTATTCGAATGGAGTTTGGGCTACAGCTACTAGTATATTTCCTGCTTTTGTTTCAAAATTTGTTGTAGATAATGATCAACTATTAGTTGTAGAAAACATATCCGTAAGAACTTACGACCAAAACCTACAAGCCCTAGTGGTATATTATTCAGACGTTTCAAAGTATAGTGTCAAATCTGCTATAATTGATAATTCAGGTGCGATGTGGATTGCCGATTTTTATGGAGGATTAAAAAGAATTATTAATAGTACTGAAGTAGGAAGTTATTTCCCAAAAGGACCTTATGAAACTATGGCGAGAAGATTAGCCATCAGTGGAAATAAAATGATAGTAGCTTCGGGTTCTGTAGGTGATAATTTTTCGAACAAATTTATTCAAAATGGAATTTATCGTTTTGATAATGAAATCTGGTCTAACATCAATGTATATAATTATCAACCAATAGACTCATTTTATGATTATACGGTTGTTGCGATAGATCCAAAATCAGGAAGAGAATATTATGGTACATTTTGGAAAGGATTAATAGAAGTAAATAACGGGCAATTCGTTCAGAATTACAGTTATCACAATTCTACAATTGGTGAAGCATTAGGTAATCCTGGTCAGTACAGAATTACAGGATTAGCATTCGATTCGAAAAACCAATTATGGGTAACTAATTACTGGGCTAATAAACCTGTTTCTGTTCGTAAATCCAATGGACAATGGCAAGCATTCGAATTCCCAGGCGTTTTTCAAGAATTAAAATATGTTTCTGATATCACTATAGATCGATACGATCAGAAGTGGGTATGTATTCCTAGAAGCAATGCAATTTTAGTGTTTAAAGAAAATGCAAATGGCACAGTTACTTATAAAAAATTAACAAGTGGAGAAGGTTCAGGAAATTTACCAAAAGACGCAACGCAAGTATTAAGTATAACAGAAGATAAGGATGGTAAGATATGGGCAGGAACAAATAAGGGCTTAGTGGTATTTTATAATCCATCTGCTATTCTAACATCAAACAATGTAGATGGGCAGCCGGTAAAAGTAATTGACGGAGAATTTGTACAATCTCTTTTAGAAAATGAAAGTATCAATTGTATAAAAATTGATGGTGCCAACAGAAAGTGGATTGGCACAACTAATGGTGCTTGGTTATTTTCAGAAGATGGAACCGAGCAACTACATTACTTCAATACTAGTAATAGTCCTTTGTTATCTAATGCAATAAATGACATTGCTATAAATCCATATTCTGGTGAAGTATTTTTCGCTAGTGATAACGGGATTATATCGTACCGCAGTGATGCAACTGAAGGGTCAGATACCAATAAAGAACTTGTTAAAGTATTTCCAAACCCTGTAAAATCAGACTATACCGGACCAATTGCTATTGAAGGCTTAGTTCAAAATGCTGATGTGAAAATCACTGATATCAGTGGTAAAATTGTTTACCATGCAAAAGCAAATGGCTCACAAGCAATTTGGTATGGCACTAATTTTAGTGGTGAGAAAGTGACTAGTGGAGTATATTTAGTATTCTCTACGGATATCGAAGGTGTAGAAGTAATGGTTAATAAAATATTAGTCGTTCGTTAATGCTTCATAAAAGCAGAGGGATAATTTTAAGATCAACACCATACTCAGAAAGTAGTTTGGTGGTTCATATTTTTACTGAAAAATTCGGAATTCAATCCTATTTAATTCAAGGCGTTCGGAAGAACAAGTCGAAAATTAGAACATCGATGTTACAACCATTGCACCTTTTGCAAATGGTGGTATATCACAAAGAGAATAACGGATTACAACGTATTTCTGAATTACGGAACGAACCCATTCTGAATAGC
>CAJBVG010000317.1 GCA_903958995.1 uncultured bacterium
ATTCTCTATTCTCTATTTTACAGGTAGTAAAATCTTTAATACTATGCAACGCCAACATGCATTAGATATGGGTTATACTTTGAATGAACATGGAATATATAATATGGTAGATGGTAAAAAGAGTAAAAACAACTGATATCGAACTTAAAGATCGTTTAGTTAGCATCCAACGTGTTGCTAAAGTTACTAAAGGTGGTCGTACATTCAGTTTCTCAGCTATCGTAGTGGTAGGTGATGAAAACGGTGTAGTAGGTTACGGTTTAGGTAAAGCAAAAGAGGTAACTGAAGCGATTACTAAAGGTATCGACGATGCTAAGAAGAACTTAATTAAAGTTCCGCTTATCAAAGGAACTGTTCCTCACGAACAATATGGTAAATATTCTGGTGGATACGTATTCTTGAAACCTGCTTCTCATGGTACTGGTGTAATTGCCGGTGGTGCAATGCGTGCAGTATTAGAGAGTGCTGGTGTAACAGACGTTTTGGCTAAATCAAAAGGTTCGTCAAACCCACATAACGTAGTGAAGGCTACTGTAACTGCTCTAGCTTTAATGCGTGATGCAATCACAGTTGCTCAACATAGAGGTGTTTCATTAAATAAAGTATTTAACGGTTAAGCATATGTCAAAAATTAAAATTACACAAGTAAGAAGTGTGATCGACCGCAATGTAAAGCAAAAAGCAACAATGTTTGCTTTAGGTCTTCGCAAGATGAACGCAACTGTTGAAGTAGAAGCTACTCCACAAATTTTAGGAATGGTTGCTAAAGTGAATCATCTTATCAAAGTAGAAAATATTTAATTGTTTATCCCAATAGGGAATTAATTGAACAACGATGAAATTAGAGAATTTAAAACCAGCTGAAGGATCAATAAAAAACCGTAAGAGAGTTGGTAGAGGTACAGGTTCAGGTAGAGGTGGAACTTCAACACGTGGACATAAGGGTGCAGGCTCACGTTCAGGATCATCAACTAAAGTTGGATTCGAAGGTGGTCAAATGCCATTACAAAGAAGAATTCCAAAGTTCGGATTTAAAAATATCAACCGCGTTGAATACGTTGGTGTTAACTTAGATGTTTTACAATCACTTGCTGAGAAATTCTCTTTACAAACTATCGATCTAGATATTTTAAAAAGCCATGGTTTGATGTCAAAATCAGATAAGGTTAAAATCCTAGGACGTGGTGAGTTAAAAGCAAAATTATCTGTAAACGCTCACGCATTTACAGCAACAGCGAAAGCTGCAATAGAAGCATTAGGTGGAACGACAGTTACATTGTAATTCATGAAGAGATTTATATCTACATTAACCAACATCTTCAAAATTGAAGACCTACGTGTAAGGATTCTAAATACCTTACTATTACTCTTAATTTATAGAGTTGGTTCATTTATCGTATTGCCTGGTGTTGATCCTGCGTTGATTAACAGTCAGAAAAGCCAAGACGGTATTTTAGGATTGTTGAATATGTTTGCAGGTGGTTCGTTTTCTCGCGCCTCTGTATTCGCTTTAGGTGTGATGCCTTATATTTCGGCGTCTATCGTAGTTCAATTATTCGGAATCGTTATCCCTTACTTCCAACGTTTACAGAAAGAAGGCGAAAGCGGTCGTAAAAAAGTGAACCAAATTACTCGTTACTTAACCATCATTATTACTGCTGGTCAAGCAATAGGTTATATTAAAACACAAGTGCCTCAAGAAGCTATTATGATTAGCCAGGGATTATTTACAATCTCTTCTATATTCGTATTAACTACAGGTACCATGTTTGTAATGTGGTTAGGTGAACGCATCACGGATAAAGGTTTAGGAAATGGTACATCATTAATTATCATGGTGGGTATCATTGCTCAATTGCCTTTAGCATTTGTTGCAGAAGCAGGATCTCGTTTAAGTGTTAACGGTGGTGGTCTTATTCCATTCATCATTGAACTTGGAGCCCTTGCATTCGTAGTAATCTTTACCATCTTATTAGTACAAGGAACTCGTAAGATTCCTGTACAATATGCAAAACGAATTGTAGGAAACAAACAATACGGTGGTGTACGTCAGTATATCCCATTAAAAGTAAACTCAGCAGGTGTTATGCCTATCATCTTTGCGCAAGCAATTATGTTCATCCCTGGTACTTTGGCGTCATTTATGCCAGAATCTGGATTTGCTCAAACAGTAGGGTCGAATTTAGGTAACCCGAATTCAGTATCTTATAATATGTTGTTTGCATTCATGATTATCGCATTTACGTATTTCTACACAGCAATTACGGTTAATCCTAACCAAATGGCTGATGATATGAAACGTAATGGCGGATTTATCCCGGGCATAAAGCCAGGTAAGAAAACATCTGATTTTATTGATTCTGTTATTTCAAGAATTACATTACCAGGTTCAGTATTCTTAGCTATCGTTGCGATACTTCCTTCAATTGCAGTTATCATGGGAATCAATACACAATTTGCTCACTTCTACGGTGGTACTTCGTTACTAATCATGGTTGGAGTTGTGTTAGATACCTTACAACAAATTGAAAGTCATTTACTAATGCGTCATTATGATGGTTTGATGAAAACCGGACGTATAAAAGGCCGTACTCCAGCGGGAGCTGCAGCCATGTAATAAGAGTTGTTCGAGATGATTCAATATAAATCAAACGAACAGATCGAACTAATTAGAGAGAGTTCTTTACTTGTTGGAAAAACATTAGCTGAAGTAGCTAAGATGATTAAACCCGGAATAAATCCAATTGATTTGGATAGAAGGGCGGAGGAGTTTATCCTCGATCATCAAGCAATACCTGCTTTTAAAGGTTACGGTTCATTCCCAAATTCATTGTGTTTATCAGTGAATGATGTAGTGGTTCACGGTATACCTACAAAAGATGTGTTGAAAGATGGAGATATTATTTCCGTTGACTGCGGTGTGTTGAAGAATGGTTATTATGGCGATTCAGCATACACATTTGAAGTTGGCGAAGTAGCACCAGAAATCTCTCAACTACTAAGGGTAACTAAAGAAAGTTTATACAAAGCGATTGAAAAAGCTGTAGTAGGAAACAGATTGGGAGATGTATCTTTTGCCGTACAAGAACACGCTGAGAAGCATGGTTACGGAGTGGTAAAAGAATTAGTAGGCCACGGAATTGGTCAACATTTACATGAAAAACCAGAAGTTCCGAACTACGGAAAACGTGGAACCGGTTTGAAGCTGATGGAAGGATTAGTGATTGCGATTGAACCGATGATCAACTTAGGGAAAGCTGCCATTTGGCAATTGAACGACGGTTGGACAATCAAAACGAAAGACGGATTAGCGTCGGCACATTTTGAGCACACTATCGCAATAAGAAAAGGGAAAGCAGATATTTTATCGTCTTTCGATTTTGTAGAAGAAGTATTAACTAAAATAAATAATTAATGGCCAAACAAGCTTCAATAGAGCAAGATGGTACGATCAAGGAAGCGTTGTCGAATGCAATGTTTCTGGTTGAGCTGGAAAATGGACACGAAATCGTGGCACATATTTCAGGAAAAATGAGAATGAATTATATAAAGATTCTCCCAGGGGATAAGGTGAAATTAGAAATGTCGCCTTACGACTTAACAAAAGGAAGAATTACGTATAGGTATAAATAATAAAAATATAAAGAAATGAAAGTTAAAGCATCCATTAAAAAGAGAAGCGCCGACTGTAAAATTATCAGTCGTAAAGGAAAACTTTACGTAATCAATAAGAAAAACCCTAAGTACAAACAACGTCAAGGGTAATATTGATTTTAAATTAGAAATATAATCTTAAGAAATAATATTAAGAAATGGCAAGGATCGCAGGTATTGATTTACCAAAAAACAAAAGAGGAGAAATCGGCTTAACCTATATATTTGGTGTTGGTCGTAAAACCGCTCAAAACATCTTAAATCAAGCTGGTATCAGTTATGATGTGAAAGTTCAAGAATGGACGGATGATCAATTAACAGCTATTCGTAACATCATCAATGATAGTATCAAAGTTGAAGGTGCATTACGTTCAGAAGTTCAATTGAATATCAAACGTTTAATGGACATCGGTTGTTATCGTGGATTGCGTCACCGTAAAGGTCTTCCAGTTCGTGGTCAACGTACTAAGAACAATTCTCGTACTCGTAAAGGTAAACGTAAGACAGTTGCTGGAAAGAAAAAAGCAACTAAGTAATCAGAATTAAACATGGCAAAGTCAAATAAAAAAGTTGCAAAGAAAAGAGTAGTAGTTGTTGAGCCTGTTGGTCAAGCTCACATTAACGCTACTTTCAACAACATCATCATTTCGATGACGAATACTCAAGGTCAAGTAATATCATGGGCGTCTGCAGGTAAAATGGGTTTCAAGGGTTCTAAAAAGAACACTCCATATGCTGCACAATTAGCTGCTCAAGATTGTGGTAAAGTTGCTCACGACTTAGGTTTACGTAAAGTAGAAGTTTTCGTTAAAGGCCCAGGTGCTGGTAGAGAGTCAGCAATTCGTACGATTCAAAACGTAGGAATTGAAGTGTCTTTAATTAAAGACATCACTCCACTTCCTCACAATGGTTGCCGTCCACCGAAAAAGAGAAGAGTATAATTATAATATGTTAATGGGATAATGTGTTAATATGTTAATGCATACATAACACAAATCAACATTAACAGATTAACATATTATCATATTAACATATTAAACTAGGTGAAGTTATACTACCCAAAAGGTAGCTAAGATTAACCACTAAACAAATAAAAAATGGCAAGATATACAGGCCCAAAATCAAAAATTGCACGTAAGTTCCGTGAGGCTATTTATGGTCCGGACAAAGCGTTAGAAAGAAAAAATTATCCTCCTGGCCAACATGGTCAATCGAAAAAACGTAGCAAGCAATCAGAATATGCTGTGCAGTTAATGGAGAAGCAAAAAGCTAAATACATCTACGGTGTGTTAGAAAAACAATTTGCTAACTTATTCGATAGAGCTCACCGTAAACACGGTATTACAGGTGAAAACTTATTGAAGTACTTAGAAGGTCGCTTAGATAATACAGTTTACCGTTTAGGTATTGCTGGTTCTCGTAGAGCAGCTCGTCAAATTGTATCTCACAAACACGTAACAGTAAATGGTGATGTAGTAAACATTCCTTCATACGCTTTAAAAGCAGGTGATGTGATTGCAGTTCGCGAAAAATCTAAATCTTTAGAAGCGATTACTGAAGCAGTTGCTACAACGAAAGTTGATAAATACAATTGGTTAGAGTTTGATCGTTCAGCAATGGTTGGTAGATTTTTAAATCACCCAGAGCGTTCTGAGATTCCAGAAAACATCAAAGAACAACTAATCGTCGAATTGTACTCGAAATAATAATACTATTTGATTTGTCGCTAGGAAAAAACTTAGCGACAAATTCAATTTTAATATATATCATTTAAAAATAATTAAGAATGGCAATATTAGCATTTCAAAAACCTGATAGGGTTATCATGCAGAAATCTACTGATTTCGACGGTTCTTTCGAGTTTCGTCCATTAGAACCTGGTTTCGGTATTACTATCGGTAATGCATTAAGAAGAATCTTGCTTTCATCTTTAGAAGGTTTTGCAATCACTTCAGTGAAAATCTCAGGTGTATCGCACGAATTCTCTACGATCAAAGGTGTTGTAGAAGATGTAACAGATATGATCTTAAACTTAAAACAAGTACGTTTTAAGAAAACTGGCGAAAGCGGCGATTCTGAAAAAATATTCGCAGTAATCAAAGGGCAAGATGCATTCTGCGCTGGCGACTTAACTAAATTCTCAAATAACTTCACAGTGTTAAACCCTGATTTAGTTATTTGTAATATGAACTCAAGCATCACGCTTGAAATGGAATTAACAGTTGGTAAAGGTCGCGGTTACGTTGCAGCTGAAGAAAATAAATCTGAAAATGCAGCAGTAGGAGTAATTGCAATCGATTCTATTTTTACGCCTATTAAAAACGTAAAATACAGCATCGAAAACTATCGTGTAGAACAAAAAACAGATTACGAAAAATTAATCTTAGATATTACTACTGATGGTTCTATTCACCCTGAAGAAGCATTAAAAGAAGCAGCTAAAATTTTAATTCAACATTTCATGTTGTTCTCTGACGAGCGTATCATGTTAGAAACGCAAGCTAAAGAGCAAACGAATGAAGTTGATGAAGAAATTTTACACATGCGTAAAATCTTAAAAACTGAATTGGTAGATATGGATCTTTCTGTTCGTGCATTAAATTGCTTGAAAGCTGCAGATATTCGTACTCTTGCTGACTTAGTAACTTATGATGTTGCTGATATGTTAAAATTCAGAAACTTCGGTAAGAAATCATTAACTGAAATTCAAGAGTTAGTGAAATCAAAAGGATTATCATTCGGAATGAACTTGAGTAAATTCAAGTTAGACGAAGAATAATATAAACGGCCTCGCATTTTAATTGACGGCGAGGGTAATTAACAAATTGTTAAATGCGCATATTCCTTAAACCGGTATGCACAGTAAAAGAAAAAAATGAGACACGGTAAAAAATTTAACCACTTAGGAAGAACAGCTCCACATCGCGCAGCAATGTTAGCGAACATGGCTTGTTCATTATTCCTTCACAAAAGAATTACTACAACATTAGCGAAAGCAAAAGCTTTACGTAAATATGTTGAGCCAATGATTACTAAATCTAAAGTAGATACTACAACTAACCGTCGTACTGTATTTGCTGACTTACAAAACAAAGAAGTAATTACTTTATTGTTCAGAGATATTTCTCAAAAAGTTGCAGACCGTCCAGGAGGTTACACTCGTATTATCAAAACTGGTAATCGTATGGGTGATAACGCTGAAATGTGTTTCATTGAATTAGTAGATTATAACGAATTAATGTTGAACGAGAAGTCTGGTAAAAAAGCTGCTAAAGCAACTACTAGAAGAGGAAAAACAACTAAGAAAAAAGAAGAAGCTCCAGTAGCAGAATCTCCAGTAACTGAAGCTCCAGCAGCTCCAGAAGAAGAGGCTCCAGCAGCAGAGTAATTCGTAGCAGATGTGCAAATGCGTAAATGCGTAAATGTGCAGATGTAAAAGTATAAGAATTAGCCTTGAGGAAACTCAGGGCTTTTTTTTTAGTTAACAGAATTGAGATGTTAGTCCCGATAGCTATCGGGATGAGAAATATACATTCTGCATTTATGTTACGATTTACCCTGTCTTACAACTAACAGCTAAATCTAATATCTAAAATCTCAATTCTTATTTTCTATTTTATTATATTCGCTTTCTATTTTTTGAAATGAAAAACATAAAATTACTTTTAGTTGCCTTTGTAAGTGGAATGCTATTTAACGCCTGCTCTACCGATTTCGAAGTTGCTGCTCCTTATAAAGAAATTCCTATTGTAGTAGGTATGCTGAATAAGTCGGACTCGATTCATTACATCAAAGTAAACAAAGCCTATTTAAATAAAGACGGAAGTGCTTATACTGCTGGTAGTGTATTGGATTCGAATTTATACCCTTACCCTTTAAGTGTTAAGCTATATGCCTTCAATGCCATTGGAGTAGCTATAGATAGTGTGAGTTTAGATACTGTACATCTTGCAAAAGATCCAGGTACTTTTCAAACTAATAATGTTATTTACGCTACACCTCCTTATAAATTACGTTATTTATCAGCAGTTAATAAAGACACTGTTTGGGCGAGTTATCGCGTAATAGTTCGTAGAGCATCAGATCATAAATACATCGCATCTTCTTCTTGTAATATTGTCGGCGAATTGCGTTTTAAAACTACACCTCGAGAAATTGATTTATATAATACAATACCTACTGCATCATTACCTGAATACAAACTCCAAACGATGGTTTGGTATGCGCCTAGAAATGGAAAAAGATTCTCTTCTCTTTTACGTTTTCGTTTCCGAGTACAAAATGATGCTACTGGTGAAGATTACCTAGATTCAGTTGATATGCAATTGATGTCAAATAAACGAATTGCTGTAAATGAAACCAATAGTACTATTAGTTATATTTTATCCGGACAAGCATTTTATACTAATTTACAAATTCATTTAGACCCATTGCCGAGTGCATACCGAAGAGTATTTGTTGCTCCATTGGAATTCCATTTTGAATTTGCTGGCGAAGAATTGGATACCTATATGGAAATCAATAATTCAACAGTGAATTTAAGTGATGTTACTCCAGAGTACACCAATATCGATGGCGGTTTAGGCATCTTCTCTTCACGAACACGCAAGAAATTCAACGATATCAAACAAGTCAACCTTTCTCTTAACTCTATATCAGGATTGAAAAACAATTCTATTGTAGGAAGAGGTGCAGGGGCTAATGACTTAGGTTTTAGATAGACGAATCATTTAATAACGATTTATGACAAAACGACACCTCAACAGTGTCGTTTTTCTTGTTTTAGCAGTATCCTTGTCGCTTTTTTGTCGAAAATTAGGTTTGGCACAAGCATTGAACAAGGGGTTATAGTAAAATTAATAAGAAAAAATACCATAAAAATATGTCAAAAATTATTGGAATCGACTTAGGAACAACGAACTCATGCGTAGCCGTAATGGAAGGTAATGAGCCCGTAGTAATTCCTAACTCAGAAGGAAAAAGAACAACTCCATCTATTACCTCATTCGCGGATAATGGAGAGCGTAAAGTAGGTGATCCTGCTAAACGTCAAGCAATCACTAACCCAACAAAAACGATTTATTCTATTAAACGTTTTATGGGTAACAGCTTCAACGAAGTAACAACTGAAGCTGGACGTGTACCTTACAAAGTAGTTAAAGGAGAAAACAATACACCACGTGTTGAAATCGATGGTCGTTTGTATACTCCACAAGAATTATCAGCAATGATTCTTCAAAAAATGAAGAAAACAGCTGAAGATTATTTAGGTCAAGAAGTGAAAGAAGCAGTAATTACTGTTCCTGCTTACTTCAACGATGCTCAACGTCAGGCTACCAAAGAAGCGGGTGAAATTGCAGGTTTAACTGTTCGTCGTATTATCAACGAACCAACTGCTGCAGCATTAGCGTATGGCTTAGATAAAGCACACAAGGATATGAAAATTGTAGTGTTCGACTGTGGTGGTGGAACGCATGACGTATCGGTGTTAGACTTAGGTGATGGTGTGTTTGAAGTAAAATCTACGGATGGTGATACTCATTTAGGTGGTGATGACTTCGACCAAGTGATTATAGACTGGTTAGCGGACGAATTCAAAGCTGATGAGAACATTGACCTACGTAAAGATCCAATGGCCTTACAGCGCTTAAAAGAGGCTGCTGAGAAAGCGAAGATTGAGTTGTCATCAACATCAACTTCAGAAATCAATTTGCCATACGTAACAGCAATTGATGGAGTGCCTAAACACTTAGTACGTAGTTTAACTCGTGCGAAGTTTGAGCAATTAGCAGATTCATTAATCAAAAGAACAATTGCACCTTGTGAAAAAGCATTGAAAAATGCTGGATACCAAAAATCAGATATCGATGAAATTATTTTAGTAGGTGGATCAACTCGTATCCCAGCGATACAAGCCGCAGTAGAAAGTTTCTTCGGTAAAGCTCCATCAAAAGGAGTGAACCCTGATGAAGTAGTTGCAATTGGTGCAGCCATTCAAGGTGGTGTATTATCTGGTGATGTAAAAGATGTATTGTTATTAGACGTTACTCCTTTATCATTAGGTATTGAAACCATGGGTGGTGTGATGACGAAATTAATTGAATCGAATACTACGATTCCAACTAAACGTTCGGAAACATTCTCTACAGCTTCAGACTCTCAACCAACAGTAGAAATACACGTGTTGCAAGGTGAACGCCCAATGGCAAATGCAAATCGTACGATTGGTAGATTCCATTTAGATGGTATTCCACCAGCACCTAGAGGAGTTCCTCAAGTTGAAGTAACTTTTGATATTGATGCGAACGGTATCTTACACGTAAGTGCAAAAGATAAAGGAACCGGTAAAGAACAAAAAATTCGTATCGAAGCGAGCTCTGGATTAAGTGATGATGATATCAAGAAAATGAAAGAGGAAGCAGAAGCAAATGCTGATAGCGATAGAAAAGTAAAAGAGGAAGTAGATAAATTAAATGCTGCTGACTCCTTAATTTTCAACACCGAAAAACAAATTAAAGAATACGGTGATAAATTATCAGGCACTAACAAAGAAGCAATTGAAGCGGCATTAACAAAATTGAAAGATGCTCACGCTGCAAAAGATTTCGATGCGTTAGATGCTGCACAAATTGAATTAACAAATGCATGGAACGCTGCATCAGAAGAGTTGTACAAAGCAACACAAGAAGCAGGCGCAGAAGGTGGAGCAGCAGACGCAGGTCAAGCAGCACCATCGGATGATAATGTGCAGGATGTTAATTTTGAAGAAGTAAAATAATTCGTATGCTCGTGTGCTCGTGAATCGTGTGCTCGTAAAAAAAATAGCCTTGAAGTCCCGATAGCAATCGGGATCAGGGCTTTTTTTTTGTTTCGATTTTTATGAGCACACGAGCACACGAATCACGAGCAAACGAACTGCTACTTTTGTAGCGTTACCTGCAACTTCGCCAAATCAAACCCTTTCGCTTTTACTCGTTCCAGGATGCCATCGTAAACGGCTTGGTCCATGTGTGGACTACGAGATAGTATCCAAAGGTATTCGCGGTTAGGGTGGCCGACTACGGCGTAAGTATAATCACTATCTAAATCGATGATCCAATATTTTCCTTTAAAGGGCCAGAAGAATTGTACTTCTAATTTTGCATTACCAGAATTCTCTACTACAAAAGCTTTCCCTTTGATGCCCGATTTTTTCCCATTCACGCTATCCTTGTTGCAGGCATTTTCTACGATTACATAACCATCATTCGTAGCGGTGTATTCGGCAGTTGTGCAAGTGCAACCTTTCTGGAATCGTTGCGGATATGAAGCTATTTCGTACCATTTCCCGGCATATCTTTTAATGTCGACACTCTTTACGGTTTCGAGCGGTTGTTGCTTTGTAGAGCAACCGAATAATGTTGCTATTAATATAATGAGGGCTTTTTTCATGATTCGTTTTTGGTTTTCTTAAAGTTAAGCTTTTTTGAATTAGGAATTATGAATTATGAGTTTTGAGTTATGAATTATGAGTTTTGAGTTTTAATACATAGTACATCCTTTCTAGCAATAATTTAGTAGTAAAAACAATTTGTTAAAAAGTATATAATTATTTACTTTTCAATGTGAAAAAATCTAAAAAGAAAATCATAGTTAAAGTAGAGAAAACCAAATCTGGTTATTCTGCTTATGCTGTTGAGTATAATGTTTATTCAACTGCAAAGTCTATTAATGAGTAGTACATACATTTATTAGAAGCTTTGAATTTCTACTTTGAAGAAGAAGAAATAGAGATAACTGCTGATCAATTAATGTTACAAATTGAGCTACATCAATTCTTTCAATACTATAGAGTACTTAATGCAAATTTTCTTGCGCAACGCATCGGAATGAATGCCACATTATTATCGCAATATGTTAGAGGGGTGAAACAACCATCACAAAAGCAAACACAAAAAATTCTTCAAGGCATACAACTTATCGGTAAAGAACTAAGTGATTTCGATTTCATCCAAAAATAATTCTAAATTCTAAATTCTAAATTCTGAATTTTAAATTTTTCACCAGTCACCATCCCGATAGCTATCGGGAACCAATCACCAGTTACCATCCTTAACTTACGACTTAAAACTTAAAACTTACAATTTTCTCTCTACGTAGTTGTTTTTCACCCAATCTTCCTTTAAACGATCCATTCGCATTTTTTCATTTTTTTTTCTGCAAATTTTAGCAAAATCACTACGTAGTTTTACGTATTGTGGATGTTATGTATTAAGGGGATATTTGGTAGGGATGGTGTTGTAGCAGATTTGCCACTATTCCATATCTGCTATTACATACTGAATAATTTAAAATTATGTTTGTTGAAATAGTATTATGACTAAAGAAAAACTTGTAATTGCTGTAGGAAAGAGAATTAGACATATACGGACTGATAAGGGGCTTAGTATAGAAAAATTAGCCTTATTGTCTGGTTTATCTTACTCACAAGTTATTCGAATTGAAAACGGAAAAATTAATACCAGTATATATCAACTCCATCTTATTGCTCGCACCTTAAAAGTTGGTCTCATGGAGTTTTTTGAAGGGGTGGATTAATTGAAAATTAGGAGGTAATTTTTTATCTCTTTTATTCGCGATTACTTTAGTCTTGAACTTTATCACGAATAATCTTTAAATTAGATTATCATGAAAATTATTTACGCTATAGTTCTTTTTTTGTTTTCGATTACGATTACAAAAGCATCTAATTCTACATTAATAGATACTGTCAATGTTGAAATACAATCGGATGAAGCTTGTCCGGGAGCAATTATTAATTTTCATGTAATTAACAAATCGACAACACCTTTAGATAGTATTTGGTGGAGAGGAGATTTTGATGTAATTAGCAATTATTATTTTTTTTATAAATATGGCAGTGCTTTAAATAATAATGTGCTAAATCCTCATTGGATATTTTTTTCAAATAATGGCATCGGAAAATTTCCGGTTTCAATTGAAGTGAAAAACGTGTTGGGTTTTTATAAAACTTATTACGACACTGTAGAAACTGGTGAACCTTGGGTACATATCATTAATGATCCTTCAACTTGTTGTGGTTTAAATGATACTATTAAAGTAGATGTGCGATTTTTAACGAAACCTTATAATACTTTACAATGGATTGATAATACAACAGGTGCTCTATTGTCTTTTCAAGACAAATTCCCAGTATCCTTATTAGCAGGCAGGACAAGTATTGATTTAAAAGTACGCATTGAAGACTCTAAAGGTTGTACAGCAGAAGTAACAAAATTTTTCAATTTAACTACTCCTGTTTCTGCATCTAAACGAGATCGTTTAATTATTTCCCCTAACCCCACAAGCAACAACATCTTTGTATCCGGTCTCTCCGAAACAGATGACAACCTCGCAATTCTATACAATGCACAAGGCAAAGTAATAATGAACTTCAAAGCGGAGAATAATATTCCAATAGATTTGAGTTCATTAGACAATGGAGTTTACCTCCTGAAAGTAGGTCAGGTAGTGAAGCGAGTGGTGAAAATGTAGTCCATATAGATTTCACTTGTTCTACTCAAATCTTATATCTTAGACCTTATACAATACTTGGCATTGATTTTGTATTCCAAGAGAAAT
>CAJBVG010000318.1 GCA_903958995.1 uncultured bacterium
ATAAGAAATGGAGTCCGGTGGTGGGTAAGATTATTAGTAAGGCAGGAGTTCCAGTATTACCAGTGTATTTCCATGGAAATAATGGTTTAGTATTTAATTTATTAGGGATGATACATCCCACCTTGCGAACAGCTCGTTTGCCTTATGAATTATTCAACAAAAAAGGATATACCATAAAAGTGAGAATTGGCAAACCTATAGGATACGAAGAAATACAATCCTTAACTTTAGAGAATCGAGTACTCCCCTATTTAAGGGCACGTACGTATGCTCTTGGTTCGGGCATAGAAGTGAAGAAATTTTTCAATGGAAAAATATTTAGTATCAAGAAAAGAGCGGAGGCTATTATACCTGAGACCTCATTAAATTTACTCTTAAAAGATCTCAAATCAGTAGAAGATAGATTAGTAATGTCGGAAAAGAACTACGATGTCTATCTATCCAGTGCTGCTAGCATGCCTAACATTATCAATGAAATTGGACGTTTACGAGAAATCACTTTTAGAGAAATTGGAGAAGGCACCAATAAAAAAATTGATCTTGATGAATACGATATTTATTACAACCATTTATTTATATGGGATCGTGAAGCACAAAAAATTGTAGGAGCCTACCGTGTAGGCAAAGGCGACGAAATTTTTTATCGCTACGGAAGAAAAGGGTTTTACATCACCAATTTATTTAAAGTAAAGTCGGGTTTAAATCCTATTATGAAAACGGGTTTAGAGTTAGGTAGATCTTTTGTTAGAAAAGAATATCAACAAAAAGCTTTACCATTATTTTTACTATGGAAAGGTTTATTAATGTTCACTGCGAAGAATCCTCAATACAGGTATATGTTTGGACCAGTAAGCATAAGCAATAATTTTTCAAAATTATCTAAAGAACTCATTTTAGCTTTTATCAAAAAGAACTGTTACGATTATACATTATCGAAATTTATACGTCCGAAAAAAGCATTTGATTTTAATGTAAAAGAAACAGATTCAGAAGAGCTATTGAAAAACAAAGGAACGGTTAAGTCATTAGATAGTTTAATTTCAGAAATCGAAATCGACCATAATAAAGTTCCAGTTTTATTAAGACAATATATTCAATTGAACGCAAAAATTATTGGATTCAACGTTGATCCAAAGTTTAATGATTCTTTAGATGGTTTCTTGGTATTGGATTTGAAGAATATACCGGAGGATACGATTAAGATGCTAGGGAAGAAATAGTAACTGGTGACTGGTGACTGGTGACTGGTGACTGGTATTAGTGATAAACAAAAAAAGCTTCGATTTCTCGAAGCTTTTTTTGTTATTAAATCTTTTACCAAACTATTATCTTACTACAGACAAACGTACTGTAGAAGTAGCATTATTACTAGATACTTTTACGAAGTATAAACCAGCTTCTACATTAGAAACATTGATTTGTACTTGTTGAGTACCTGCATTTAAAATTTCATTTAAACTAGTAGCGATTTCTCTTCCTTGAACATTGTACAATTTAATTGTAACGTTTGAAGAAGTTTCTAATTCGAACTGAACAGTAGCATTTTCAGCAGTTGGATTAGGGAATATTTTCATTCCGTTAATTGCTTTTACTGAATTGATACCTGTTGGGATGAAACTGTAGTTATTGTTTTGTGGATCCCAGTTAGCCCATCCTTGAGTCCAATCTTCTGAACCAAATGCTCCTTTGTAAGCAGTTGTAGTAAAGAAAGAATTTGATAAACGAACATCAGCAAAGCTAGCACCAGTTAATACTGGAGAACCTACTGTAGGAACACATACTGGTACTGCTGCGTAAGGTGCAGTTAATTGTACATCAGTATTGTTTGTTAAAATTGTATTTGCGAAAGCAGTAGTGTTGAACCAAGCAGTAACATCAAATGATGCAGATGTTTTCTTTAATGGAGTAGCACAACCAGCGATTACGTTATTTTTGAAAATTAATTGATCAGTAGATGCATTGTTAGCCGCTGAATCACCTTCAACATATAAACCTGTAGGGAATCCCATGAAGATTGAGTTGAATGCTGAACAAGCTGAATTTCTTCTGATACGTAATGCGTTTTGAAATTTAGAGTTAATTGTTGTTGCAGCATCTTCTTTCGGACCAACTACGGTTACGTTAGAGAAGTTAGCTTTTGTTTTAGGACGAGCTTGGTTAGTACCAGTGTTATCGTTATCTGATTCGAAACCATTTGAATCACCAGCTTGGTCAGCTACGTTTTTATCACGAACTACTAAACCAAATTGAACGTTACCTTGGAAACCAAAGTCAGTATCAAAATCATCATCAACACCTTTGTAAGCGATTAAGTGTTTAGCGTTTACTGTACCACCAAACCACTCGTATGAATCGTCTCCTGAGAAAGCAACCATGATGTATTCGATAACTGTTTTGCTACCAACACCACCCATTGTTAAACCGTTGATTTCGTTGTTAGCTGAGAAAGGAATACCTGCGTACTCGATACGTACATATCTTAATACACCTGAACTATCTTCGTTATTTGAACCACCGTATTGACCATCACCGTTAGCGTTGTTTACACCACCTTCAATGATTGCTTGTCCACCGGCTACGTTTACTTTAGCAGCACCTAATAAGATAATACCACCCCAGTCTCCGTAAGTTCTGTTTCCAGCTTGCTCATCAGTAGTAAAGATGATAGGACTAACTTTAGTGCCATTTGCGAATAATTTACCACCACGAGTTACAACTAAAGAACCTTTAGTAGCTTTAATACCTCTAATGATAGTACCTGGCTGAATAGTTAAAGTTGCATTTGAGTCAACATAAACAAAACCATCTAAACGATAGATTTTGTTACTGAACCAAGTTGTGTTTGAAGTAATGTGACCTGAAACTGTAATTAAGTCAGCGTTTACTGGCAACTCAGTAATGTGAACTGAATCTGATTTATCTACACTGTTAATACCTGCAGTAGCAGTTAATGTTA
>CAJBVG010000319.1 GCA_903958995.1 uncultured bacterium
AAATTAATCGCTCCTTCTTTAAATCGTCTATCGCGCAAGGCGTAAGCAATGGTATTCAGTGTGGTTAATTCTTCTACGTAATCGCCTTCTTTGTTTTGCAAAATATCCCATACTTCTTCATACGCATATCTTCTTCTAGAATGAATGATGGTTCTTCCGTACCATTCTTCGAGTACGTTTCCTTTAATATCCATTTTGAATACTGCAGAGAAACATAATTTATCTTCGTTCGGTCGTAATGAACATAAGCCGTTCGATAAATGCTCTGGAAGCATTGGAATTACTCGGCCTACCAAGTACACCGATGTTCCGCGGTTCTCCGCTTCTTTGTCTAATTCGGTATTGGGGCGAACATAATGCGATACGTCGGCAATGTGCACTCCGACTTCGAAATTTCCATCAGGTAATGTTTTGAAAGAAATAGCATCATCAAAATCTTTAGCATCCACCGGGTCGATGGTAATGGTAAGCGTATCTCTGAAATCTCTTCGTGATGCAATTTCTTTGTCAGATATTTTATTCGATATCGCTTCCGATTCTGCTTCTACGGCTTTCGGGAATTCTAATGGGAATCCGTATTCCGCCAGTACCGCATTCATCTCTGTGGTATTATCGCCTTGCTTTCCTAATACCGCTACGATTTCTCCCATTGGGTTCTTCGCGCCTTCGGGCCATTCCGTTAATTTAGCAACGGCTTTATCTCCATCCTTCGCTCCTTTGAGTTGATCTAAGGGAATGAAAATATCGTGCAACATTTTTTTATTATCGGGAACTAGAAATGCTACTCGTGGATTCAGTTGTATTACTCCTGTGAATTCTGTTTTTGATCGTTTAATAATTTCAAGCACTTCCCCTTCCAGGTGCTTACCGTTTCTTTTCGCATACACAAACACTTTCACGATGTCGCCATTCAAGGCATTTCTTAGTTTACGTGGAGCCATGAAAATATCTTCATCCATGCCCTCTACTATTAAGTAAGCCGAACCGCTCTGTGCCATATCTACTCTGCCTTCTACGTGGTTTTGCAGTGCTTTCGCTTGGTATTTTCCTTTGGCTATTTCATCTACTTTCCCTTCGTGTTCGAGGTCTAAAATTATTTCTTGAACAATTTGTCGTGTATCGTTATCGTCGATATTTAGTTTTGCAGCTACTTGTTTGTAATTAAAGATCTGCGTTATATTTTTCACAAAAACTTCAAACACAAGTGTGCTTAGAATATTTTTGATGGCATTATTTTTTTTCTTTGTCATTTCAATTAAAATTTAATCTTGAGGAATTGCCTCAATCAATTGTCGTGTGTACTCTTGCTTCGGATTAGCATACACTTCGTCGGGATATCCTTCTTCTACAATCATCCCCTTATTCATTACAATCAATCTATCCGAAAAATGTTTTACCACAGATAAATCGTGGGAGATAAAAATATAAGAAAGTGAATACTGCTCCCTGATATCACTTAATAAATTCAACACTTGCGCTTGTACCGAAACATCCAATGCTGAAACGGATTCGTCGCAAATAATTAATTTCGGAGATAAGACCAAGGCTCTTGCAATACAAATTCGTTGGCGTTGCCCTCCAGAAAACTCATGTGGGTACCGATCGAAATGTTCTTTGAGTAATCCCACAGTCTCTAATATCTCCAAGCATTTTTCTTTCCGTTGTTTCCCTTTCTCCAACAATCCGTGCACTTCCATGGGTTCCATTAAGGCTTGCCCAATGGTCATGCGTGGATTTAAAGATGAATATGGATCTTGAAAAACAATTTGCATATCGGTGCGTAGCACTCGCATTTCGCTATTACTGATGTTGGTGATGTCTTTCCCTTCAAACGTTATCGTTCCAGATGTTGCTTCAATTAATCGTAAGATACATCGACCTAAAGTAGTTTTACCACAACCCGACTCTCCTACTAATCCTAGTGTTTCGCCTGGGTAAAGCGTTAAACTTATATCTTCTAATGCTTTTACAAATTCGGTGCTTTTTCCAAAAATACCTTTACGAATAGGGTAATATTTTTTCAGGTGATCTACTTTCAACAAGGGT
>CAJBVG010000320.1 GCA_903958995.1 uncultured bacterium
AAAGATAAAATATTATACTTTCGTAGTATGATTTTGTTACGAAAAATACTTTTTCCATTAGCCTTTTTGTATTGGCTCATTACCTATATCCGAAATTGGCTGTATGATTTAGGCGTTCTTAAGAGCTATTCGTTTGATATTCATATCATTGCTGTTGGAAATTTAGCAACATCAAAAAAGCTTTCTGTATTTAAAATGGTTACAGCTTTCATATTAACAATTCCAGGAGGAATTGAACGGATAACAATAGCTGTCATGTCCATTAATATCTCAGCACTTTTAACACGATTTTTTTCTTCAACTACATTACCACTTTTGATGCGGAGTTCACCATTATTAGCACCGCGACTAGTTTTGATATTCCAGCTAATTTTAGAGTTTTTTAAATCAACTTTATACTTAGCACCAGCAACAGTGAAATACGTGTTTTCTGATTTCTCGATTTTTGCTCCCGTAGAAAACAATAAGATTGCTATTAGGGAAACTAAAACTGAATAATTTACTTTTTTCATAATTTGGTATAAAACAAAAGGCAAACGTAAAAGTCTGCCTTTCAAATATAATAAAAATATTATTTATACATTTTCTGAAGCATAACTCTCAATTGGAGGACATGCACAAACTAATGTTCTATCGCCATAAGTGTCATTTACACGCGCTACTGATGGCCAGAATTTATTATTCTTAACCCAAGTAAGTGGGAATGCTGCTTTCTGGCGTGTATATGAATGATTCCATTCATTAGAAGTAATAACAGCTGCAGTATGTGGCGCATTTTTCAATACGTTGTCTAATTTATCTGCAGTACCATTTTCAACTTCTTTTATTTCGTTACGAATAGCAATCATTGCATCACAAAAACGATCAAGTTCACCTTTAGGTTCACTTTCTGTTGGTTCAATCATTACAGTACCAGCTACAGGGAACGAAACGGTAGGAGCATGGAAACCATAATCCATTAAACGTTTTGCAATATCAGTAACTTCGATTCCATCATTTTTAAACATTCTGCAATCTAAGATCATCTCATGTGCACAACGTCCGTTAGCACCAGAATACAATACTTGGAAATCTTTCTCTAAACGAGCTTTAATATAATTCGCATTAAAGATGGCGTATTTAGTAGCATTAGCTAATCCTTCTCCACCCATCATAGCAATGTATGCATGAGAAATTAATAGAATACTTGCAGAACCCCAAGGAGCTGCAGATACCGCTGGGATAGCTTTCGCTCCACCAGTTTTAACTACTGCGTGACCTGGTAAGAATGGTGCTAAATGTTTAGCTACACCGATAGGGCCCATACCTGGTCCACCACCGCCGTGTGGAATACAAAATGTTTTATGTAAGTTCAAGTGGCAAACGTCTGCTCCAATAGTTGCTGGACTAGTTAATCCAACTTGTGCATTCATGTTCGCACCGTCCATGTATACTTGTCCTCCGTACTCGTGAATCATCGAACAAATTTCAATAATCGATTCTTCGAATACTCCATGTGTAGAAGGGTAGGTAACCATTAATGCTGCTAAATCATCTTTGTGTTTTATAGCATGGTTACGTAAATCTTCCTCATCAATATTTCCTTTTTCATCACATTTCGTTACTACAATTTTAAATCCTGCCATGGCAGCACTTGCTGGGTTAGTACCGTGTGCTGACGAAGGAATTAAAACCACATTACGATGTCCTTGTCCTTTATCTTTTAAATATTCACGAATAACCATTAATCCAGCATATTCTCCTTGAGCACCAGCATTTGGTTGCAAACTCATGGCATCAAAACCAGTAATTTCACACAACGCTGATTCTAACTCATCAAATATTTGCATGTAACCACTCACTTGATCGGTTGGTGCAAATGGATGAAGTTTTCCAAATTCAGGCCATGTAACAGGAATCATTTCTGTAGTTGCATTTAACTTCATGGTACATGAACCTAAAGCAATCATCGAATGACATAGTGAAAGGTCTTTCGCTTCTAAAGATTTAATGTAACGTAACATCTCATGTTCTGAATGATGAGCGTTAAATATTCCGTGAGTTAATATAGCAGACTGACGGGCGTTATCGTTTCCTAAAGCATGTGAAAGTTTTGTAGAATATTGATGTTCGTTATTTGCTTTAGCAATAATACGAGCAAAAATATGTACGATTTCTTTGATGTCCTCTAAGCTTGTAGTTTCATCAATTGAAATGAAAACTGAATTGCCATTATAACGGAAATTCATTTCATGATCAACCGCATCTTTATGAATAGAAGCTAAATGATCACCTGCTAAAATTTCAATAGTATCGAAATAGTTTTTGTTTTTTACTTGGTATCCTAATTCTGTTATTGCATTGGCCAAACTCACTGTTAATCCGTGAATTTTACCTGCAATTTTTTGCAAGCCTTTTGGTCCATGATAAATAGCATACATCGATGCCATGATTGCCAATAAAGCTTGTGCAGTACAAATGTTAGAAGTTGCTTTATCTCTACGAATATGTTGCTCGCGAGTTTGTAAAGCCATACGTAATGCTTGTCCGTTTTGAGCATCGATTGTTACACCGATAATTCTTCCTGGCATCGATCTCTTATATTCTTCTTTAGTTGCAAAGAATGCAGCATGTGGGCCACCATAACCCATCGGAATTCCGAAGCGTTGAGAAGAACCAACAACGATGTCGGCTCCAAACTCTGAAGGTGGTGCAAGAACCACTAAACTCATAATATCTGCCGCAACTGTAAGTTTAATAGAAAGGGCATGGCATGATTGTGCAAACGCTCTGTAATTATATACTTCGCCATTGCCTGCAGGATATTGAACAATTGCTCCGAAAATAGAATCGTTCAATTGTACCGTTTCGTGATTTCCAATAAGTAATTCGATTCCTAATGGATTCGAACGAGTTTTTAAAATATCGATAGTTTGTGGCAATACATGTTCTGAAACGAAAAACACATTAGCATTATCGTTTTTACGAGTAGAGTATTGCATGAACATCGCTTCAGCAGCAGCAGTTCCTTCGTCTAATAACGAAGCATTAGCAATTTCCATACCGGTTAAATCCATTACCATAGTTTGGTAATTTAACAAAGCTTGTAAACGACCTTGAGCAATTTCAGCTTGGTAAGGAGTATATTGTGTATACCATCCTGGGTTTTCTAAGATATTTCTTTGAATTACACCTGGGGTTATACAATCATTGTAACCCTGACCGATGTATGAACGAAAGACTTTATTTTTAGAAGCAGTAAGTTTTAGGTCTTTTAAATAATCAAATTCCGATTTTGCAGCAGGTAAATTAAGTGGGCTTTTC
>CAJBVG010000321.1 GCA_903958995.1 uncultured bacterium
ACATCCACTCGTAAAGGAAGCAGATATTATTCACCTTCATTGGGTGCAGAACTCCTTTCTTACATTGGATTGTTTAAAGAAATTGCAAAAACTAAAAAAGCCAATTGTTTGGACATTGCATGATATGTGGGCTTTTACAGGAGGCTGCCATTACAATATCGAATGCAGAAAATTTGAAACTAGCTGCGAACACTGCCCTCAATTGAAAAATACAGCGGTAGTGGATTTTAGTCGATCTACGTTTAGTAGCAAACAAAAAATATACTCTACTAAAAATACTATCGTTGCGCCGAGTCAATGGCTAGCAAATGAGGCCAGAGCTAGTAGTCTATTGAAAAATAATTCAATAAATGTCATCCCCTATAATATCAATTTCGATTTGTTTAAACCAGTAAATAAAAACACTGCGAAAAAAAGTTTTGGAATAGAGGAGAGCAAGAAAATAATTTTGTTTGTATCCATGAATGTTGAAGACCACCGAAAAGGATTCGAATATTTTAAACAGTCGATCATTGAATTAGAAAACAATATCGAAAATTGGTGTAACGACTACGAAGTATTGGCTATTGGAAGAAATACTGACATCAAACATTTTAATACAAAAATTCATTATACAGGAAGATTAAGTGACGTAGATAAAATTTCTATGGCCTATGCTGCAGCTGATGTGTTCGTAGCACCATCTCTACAAGACAACCTGCCGAATACTGTAATTGAATCCCTTTCTTGCGGAACACCTGTTGTAGCTTTTAATATTGGTGGCATGCCTGATATGATAGAACATAAAGAAAATGGATACTTAGCTGAATCAAAAAATTCGAAATCATTATCAGAAGGAATACTCTATTGCCTTTCGAATGACATGAAAGAAAGCTGCAGGAATAAAGTATTGAATACTTACAGTTCTAGCTTAATTTCAAAAAAATACATAGATTTATACAAATCATGTATTCATGAGGTTAATTAAAATACTACTTTTCTTTATACTTACCCTCTTTCATTACAGTTCTTCTGCCCAAAACTGGAACAAGAAATATGCTGCTATTGGAGATGATTATGCAAACTCCATCGTAATACTAAACAGCAATATTTATATCAATGTTATAAACGATAATAATTGTAGAGTTGTAAAAACAGACCTAAATGGCAATGTCATTTCTACTTTTGTTTTTGATAATATGTTTAAAACATCTACTCTTTTAGTTTCTGATGATAATAATTTAATTGTTGTTGGGAATGATAGAGTAGACAAAGGAATCGTTGTACTTAAAATCGACCTGTCGTTAACTACATTATGGACGTACCGCGCAAGATTCTCAGCTTATAATTATGCAGAAAGTGCAATATTTAATTCGAATGGTGACATTACAATTTGCGGGTACTCTTCTACAGGTTTTAATTCCACAGGTGATCGAGATGGTGTTGTTATTCGATTAACAAAAGATGGACAAATTGTATGGAGCAAAACTGTTTTCACATCAGGTTCAGATTATTTTTCAGGAATTTGTGAAGGTAAAAATGGAGACATGTTACTTACTGGTGCAAGTCAGGGTGGTGCTGGACTAATGGATATTACCTTATATAAAATAAATAGTAGCGGAAATGCATTGTTTTTAAAACTATGGGGTGGGACTGAAAATGATGGGGGTTATAGCGTCGATTATTATAATGACCATTATTATGTAAGTGGCAACTCTTGGTCGGCTGGTGCTGGCATGCAAGATATGGTACTCCTTAAACTAGACAATAACATGAATATAGTATACGCTAAAACGTATGGAGGAGATAAGATTGAACCTGGTTTATGTGTAACACATAATAGCTCTGGAAATATTATATTAATTGGTCAAA
Source organism: uncultured bacterium (assembly GCA_903958995.1). Classification (GTDB taxonomy): domain Bacteria; phylum Bacteroidota; class Bacteroidia; order Sphingobacteriales; family Sphingobacteriaceae; genus CAJBVG01. Next base: position 1,852 of record CAJBVG010000321.1, read on the forward strand.
CGACTAGTGTATTAGGGAAAGGCCAAGACATGTGTATACTAGTTTTAAACGAAAATGGCAGTATAGTAAGAATGAAAAACTTAGGCGGAGATAATAATGAGTCTATAGGTTTTGGATATAAAATTTTAGCAGAAGTAAATAATACATACTATATGGTTTGTGGCAGCAAAAGTAATTCAGTTGATTTCGACTTGCTACTCACTAAAACCGATTTAATAACAAATGACATTTGCTGTAATTCTTTATCGGATATAAATTTCTTAACATCAGATGTAAATTTAGCATTATCTAGTCCAACGTTTTCGAGTACTAATGCAAATAATAATAACTCTTTTACTTTACAAAAGTCTAATGCTATTCTAGTTGCTTCTAACTTATGTGATGTTAGCAGTATTATTTCAACAAGTATTTTTACAAGTGCTACAAAATTTTGTAAGAATAATCCAATTGACTTTTCTTCGATTAGTAATAATCCATCAGCTACATATACATGGGATTTTGGAGATGTGAGTTCTGGCAGTAATAATTTTTCGACATTGAATAATGCTTTTCATACCTATAATACGAGTGGAAATTATACTATTCTACTTATTGCAACAGATGGTTGTGTTTCTGACTCTGATACTATGACAATAAATGTTGTAGAGAATATAGTAGTTCAATCAACTATATTAAATACACAGGTTCTATATTGCGTTGGAGATAGTGTTTATTTTAACAGCAGCACAAATGACCCCAATGCAAATGTTCAGTGGGATTTTGATGATGCTGCAAGCGGAGTTGAAAATATTGTGTTTTCGAAAAATGCTACTCATGTTTACAATGCTCCTGGAAATTATACAGTAAAATTTACATCTAGTAACGATTGTAGTAATGATAAAGTTGATTTATCCATAACAATCACAGATTTAAATAATGCTAATTTCGAAGTGTTAATTGATACTTGCACTGGAAAGGTGCTCCTTAACAATCAAAGTGCTCAGCTTGATTTTGGTACATTCTCTTGGCTATTAAACGGAGAGTTAATTTCTAATAATGTAAACGCATCTACTGCTTTTAATTCAAATGAAATATACAACATCGCGCTTATTACAAATTCAGGATCATTATGCGCTGATACGCTTACACAAGAAATCGTTTATAGTCCAATTGATAATGAACCTAAGATTGAAATACCCAATGTGTTTACCCCAAATAATGACGGTATAAATGACGTACTCATTATTAATAGCACAAGTAAGTGTAAGCTCAAAAAAATATGCATCTATAATCGCTGGGGAGCTAAACTAAAAGAATCAACGAGTAATTTTACTTGGGATGGCAAAAACGGGCAAATAGACTTTCCAAATGGAACTTACATTCTCTATCTAGAATTTAACAATCAAAAAATAATACAAACAATAACCCTTCTTCGATAGTTTAATGACTATATAATTGCAGTCTTTTCTGATATTAAGCGTAAATTTGTTTATATCTATCAATTCGACAGATATTATTATATGCTAAAAAAAACAATACTTCTTTTCTTGGTATTTTTTATTTCGACATTAGTCGCACAAGCCGACAATTGGCTTAAAGCATATGTAAAC
>CAJBVG010000322.1 GCA_903958995.1 uncultured bacterium
GATTAATATGTTAATATGTTAATGGGATAATATGTTAATGTGTCGAAGTACGAACGACGAGATAAAATGGTAACTCGTAATTGGTAGCTCGTAACTCGTAATAATATAACCGTGTCTCTGTGTCTTTGTGCTTGGATTGGTATTGGTAACAAATTAATATGTTAATGTGTTAATGCCTGCCTCGGCCTAAGACGAGGGGATATTATGTTAATGCATATAACACGAGGTACCAGGTACGAACGACGAGACACGAAATTGGTAATTCGTAATTGGTAACTCGTAACTCGTAAAAAAATAACAGTGTCTTTGTGTCTCTGTGCTTAGGTGGGTAATTGGTAACTGGTGACTAGTGGCTGGTAATTAGTATACGAGATTCGTAACTGGTAACTCGTAACTCGTAAAAAAATAACAGTGTCTCTGTGTCTCTGTGCTTAGGTACGAAATTCGTAACTGGTACCTAGTAGCTCGTAACTCGGTATTAAATATAAAACTGCGTCTTTGTGTCTCTGTGCTTAGGTAGGTAATTGGTAGCTGGTAATTAGTATCGAAATACGAACGTCGAGATACGAGGTACGAGATTAGGATAAATGAAAATGCTTATCTTTGTAATTAATCGGAACAAAGGTTGTTCCACGTGAAACAAAATGAATCAGAAATATAATGTAATAGTGGTGGGTGCGGGACATGCGGGATGTGAGGCAGCAGCGGCAGCGGCTAACCTTGGATCTAGTGTTTTGTTGATTACCATGAATATGGGTGTAATTGCACAGATGTCATGTAACCCAGCAATGGGTGGTGTGGCTAAGGGGCAAATTGTGAGAGAAATTGATGCCATGGGTGGTTACTCTGGTATTATATCAGATAAGAGTACTATTCAATTTAGAATGTTGAATAGGTCGAAGGGCCCTGCGATGTGGAGTCCGAGAACACAGAATGATAGGATGAGGTTTGCTGAGGAGTGGAGATGGGCTTTAGAGAAAACCCCCAATGTGGATTTCTGGCAAGATATGGTTACCCAGGTGAAGGTGGTAGATGGAAGAGTGGCTGGTGTGGTAACATCATTGGGTATGGAGTTTGATGCAGATGCTGTGGTATTAACAAATGGTACATTTTTAAATGGTGTAATACATATAGGTGAGAAAAGATTTGGCGGGGGTAGAACAGCAGAGAAAGCGGCGACCGGATTAACAGAACAATTGGTAGGGTTGGGATTTGAATCGGGTAGAATGAAAACGGGTACTCCTCCAAGAGTAGATGGTCGTAGTTTGGATTATTCTAAAATGGAGGAACAACAAGGCGATGAAGATAGAGGACAGTTTTCGTTCTTAGATATTGAACGACCAACCGATCAAAGAAGTTGTTACATTACCTATACCAATGAAGCTGTACACGAAACACTAAAAGAAGGCTTTGAAAAGTCTCCAATGTTCACTGGAAGGATTAAAGGACTAGGACCAAGATATTGCCCCTCTATAGAAGACAAGATAAATAGATTTGCAGATCGTACCAGACATCAAATATTTGTAGAACCTGAAGGTTGGAATACAGTGGAAATTTATGTGAATGGATTTTCGACTTCATTACCAGAAGATGTTCAACAAAAAGCCTTGCGTTTAATACCGGGGTTTGAGAAGGCTAAAATGTTTAGACCTGGATATGCTATCGAATATGATTACTTTCCACCTACACAATTAGGATTAACTTTAGAAACTAAATTGGTAGAAAATTTATATTTCGCCGGACAAATAAACGGAACAACGGGTTATGAAGAGGCGGCATCTCAGGGATTTGTGGCAGGTATTAATGCTCACTTAAAAATAAACGAAAAAGATCCTTTAATTATGAAAAGGTCTGAATCTTATATCGGTGTGTTAATTGACGACTTGGTAACCAAAGGAACCGAAGAGCCTTACCGAATGTTTACCTCAAGAGCAGAACATCGTTTATTATTAAGACAAGATAATGCCGACATTCGATTAACTAAAATGTCTTATGATATTGGTTTAGCATCTAAAGATCGTTTAGATAGAATGTATGAGAAGGTCGACAATGCTAGAATAATAGAAAAATACCTAAAAGAGAAAAGTATAGATCCTTCAGAAATTAATTCAATATTAGTAGAGAAGGGGACTAATGAAATTCCCCATAGCGTTAAACTTCACAATTTATTATTAAGACCTCAAATCGAAATTAATGATTTAATAAACGCAGATACAGAGTTGTTCAGTTTGGTAGAAAAAATGAGAAAGGAAGATATTGAACAAGCTGAAATAAATATTAAATACGAGAGTTATTTAGGGAAGGAATTAGAGATGGTTGAAAAACTGAAAAAATTAGATGATAAGGTGATCAATCCTGAATTTAATTATCACAACTTAATATCTTTATCAAAAGAGTCGCGAGAGAAACTAATGAAGATAAAACCTCGTACATTAGGACAAGCATCTAGAATATCGGGTGTTACTCCAGCTGATGTGAGTGTTTTAATGATACATTTAAATAGTTAATATGTTGATTAACAAGGAATTATAACATAATGAAAATAGTTACGTTTGTATTGTTGCTTCTGTTAAGTGCGTGCGCTAGCACCGAACAAACTGGTGTAACGACAGAAATACTTGCGACATGCACTTATAATACTGGCGATCAAGCCATTTTTGAATCTAATAACCCAAATTATTCTGAAATAATTATAAAGAGTAGAACACATCGATATAAGGTGGGTAAGAAGTATCTATTAATTTTAAGAAAATAGTAAAATATATTTCTCCTTGCCGTATAATTGTGATAATGAAAATCATTAATGCCCTTCTAAAATACTCTGCACTATTCGCACTACTTATAATCACATCTTGTGCCAACATGGTAAATCCTAATGGTGGTGAAAAAGATATTATTCCTCCTGCTTTAGTAAAATCTAATCCAAAGAATTTTTCAACAAATTCTACATCAACAAAAATTGAATTAAACTTTAATGAGTATTTAAATTTAAAAGATATTCAACAACAATTAATAATTAGCCCAGGTGATATTAGTGTTGAAGTAAATAAGCGTGGTAAAAATTTACTTCTAGAACTCAACAAAAAACCAGCTGAGAATACAACCTATATTATAAATTTTGGTGATGCTATATCTGATTATACAGAGAACAATATTGCGAAAGATTTCAAATTCATTTTTAGTACAGGATCTGAAATTGATTCTTTGACATTAAAAGGAAGTATAGTAAATGCAATGACAAAAGAATCTGTAAAGGACATCATTGTATGTTTATATACAGACACAATAAATGATTCTGTTGTGTATAAACAAAAACCAGATTATACAGTACGTAGTAACGAAAACGGACTATTTGTATTTACTAATTTAAGAGCAAATCAATACAGAATATTTGCAATTAAAGAAACCAATAATAATAAACTGTTTGATTCGCAAGAAGAAGAAATAGCATTCATTGATACCAATATAAATTTAACCTCTAATAATAAAGTAGGCGAACTATTATTGTTTACTGAAAAACCTAAGGATAGAAAATTAATCAACAAAGATATTTCTTATAAAAAAGTATTGTTGACTTATAATAAGGAAACTAGTATAATCTTGATAAATAATAATGATAATATAGATACAGTTATCTATTCATCTAAAAGAGATTCTATTATTGTTTATTATAATGCGATGCCCGATACATCTTATTTATATATAAAAGAAAATAATAAAATAGATACCTTAAAGGTTAAGTTTCCAAAATCTATTAAGAAAAAGGAATTTAATGTTAATGTAGATAATAAAATATTTGGTAAAGAAATTATAATAAAATCTAGTGATAAATTTTCTCTTTTAAATTCTGATTCTTTACTATTAAAAGAAGATTCTTTAGAAGTAAAATATAAATTGGATCAAATTAATTATAACACCTATAAATTGAGTTACAATTTTGATGTAGAAAAAAAATATGTACTCTTTTTAAAGGATAGCGTATTTCTTTCATATCAAGGAAATAAAAACAAAGGACTTAATTACAATATAAATTTTTATAGAGATGAAGATGTTGGAACCTTAAAAATTAAATCGAATTATAAGGAACCAATTATACTTGAATTATTAAATGAACGTAATGAATTAGTACGACGAACTATTTGTCATGAGAATAAAGAAACACAGTATAAAAATTTAATTGCAGGAACATATAAACTTAAAATCGTTTTCGATGCTAACAAAAATAAGCAATGGGATACTGGTAACTATTTAAAGAGAATCCAACCTGAAAAGATTATATACCAAACTAATCCAATAAAAATAAGAGCTAACTGGGATTTAGAATTAGAAATTAATCCTTAAACCAATCAGAATACATCATATAATTAGAAGATAGCTTATTTAACAACTCGCGTTGATCTTCAGTTATTGGTTTTATTTTTTTAGCTGGAGTACCTGCGTATAAAAATCCAGATTCACATACTGTATTTTCCAAAACAACAGAACCAGCAGCAATAATAGTATACTCTTCTAAAATTGCATTATCCATAACAATAGCACCCATACCTATTAATACATGATCCTGCACTGTACAACCATGTACTAAAGCATTATGTCCTATAGATACATCATTACCTATAGTAGTAGCGGCTTTTTGATACGTACAATGAATAACAGCGCCATCTTGAATATTGGTACGATCTCCTATCTTAATATAATGCACATCACCTCTAATAACTGCATTGAACCATACACTACAATTTTCACCCAATGTAACATCACCTACTATAGTTGAGTTTGGTGCAAGCCAACAACTTTGCGGTATTGTTGGATGAATATTTTTTACTGCTAATACAAGTGCCATTATAATCCTAATTTTGCTGAAATATCTAACATTCTAATAATTGGTGATTTTGCTTTATTTATTAAATCATCAGAAAGAGTAACTTCCGGTAATTCATACTTTAAACAATTATATAACTTTTCTAATGTGTTTAGTTTCATATGTGGACAATCATTACAAGCACAATTATTATTTGGAGGTGCTGGTATAAATTGTTTTGTAGGATTCGCTAAAATCATCTGATGTAATATACCTGATTCTGTAGCTACAATATAAGAGTTCGCTGAATCTTTAGAAGTATAATTTAATAAAGCTGTAGTAGATCCAATAAAATCTGCAATGGCTAAAACAGAATCTTCACATTCGGGATGTGCTATTAATTTTGCTTCTGGATGTCGTTCTTTTAATTTTGTTATTTTTTCTAATGAGAAAATTTCATGAACCATACAAGCACCATTCCAAAGCACCATGTCTCTTCCTGTTTTCTTAATAATATAAGCACCTAAATTTTTATCGGGTGCAAAAATAATTTTTTGATCTAATGGTAAACTCTCAACTATTTGAACAGCATTACTAGAAGTACAAACTATATCACTTAAAGCTTTAATTCCTGCAGAACAGTTAACATAAGTAATAACTAAATGATCTGGGTATTTCTTTTTAAATTCTAAAAATAAATTAGGTGGACAAGTATCTGCTAATGAACATCCAGCTTTTAAATCTGGTAATAATACTTTTTTATTTGGTGATAAAATTTTAGCTGTTTCAGCCATAAAATGAACTCCAGCAAAAACAATAATATCTGCACTTGTTTTAGCTGCTTCTTGTGATAGACCTAAACTATCTCCAATATAATCAGCGATATCTTGAATATCAGAATCTTGATAATAATGTGCTAGAATAACTGCGTTCTTTTCTTTCTTTAATTTTTCAATTTCAAAAAACAAATCAAGAGTAGGATCTACAGGCATATTCAAATAACCTAATTTATCGAGCTCCGCTATTTTTATATTTTCCATATTATTTTTTCGATTTTCAAATTTGTACATTATTAACGTCTTATTAAAATCATCATTAAATTTTTAAAAATATTTGGTGATGATGATTAGGGTGTTGGTAAGGTTAATAAATGCACTTTTTCTTAACATTAAAAAACTTTTAATTATTTCTCAACACGATACACACAAATTAATATGATCAAAGTATTGATTTACTGCTCAATTCGTTTTCCTCAAAATTTGTGAATTGTTATTCTGTTAACAAAGATACACCCTAAAATTTGTTAATATCTTGTCAACAACCGACGGATTTCGGGCAGAACTAGCGAACAACTTTAAAGTTTTACCCGACTTATAAACTTATTCTATCGTTACTCACAAGTTGCTAACTGTAAAAATGGGTTTGTTAACACACCTTTTGGGGTAATGAGTATTGGGTATTGAGTAATGGGTTAAAAATTTTGTCTCAATACTCAGATCTCACTACTCACTACTATTTTTGTAACTTTGTTCCATAATTATTATTTCATTACCAATGAAGAAGACCGATTTTTTAGTAATAGGTTCAGGAATAGCGGGCTTAAGCTTTGCGTTAAAAGCTGCAAAGCATGGTAAAGTATGTATTGTTACCAAATCAAATGAAGACGAATCAAATACCAAATATGCACAAGGTGGTGTTGCAGTAGTAATTGATAAGGACGACTCATATGAAAAGCACATCGAAGACACCTTAATTGCTGGAGATGGCTTGTGTAATGAAGATATCGTAGAACTTGTTGTAAAGGAAGGACCAGATCGAATAAATGAAATAGTAAACTATGGTATTAAATTCGATAAGGACCAACAAGGAGAATATCATTTAGCAAAAGAGGGTGGGCATTCGGAACACCGAGTACTTCATTTTAAGGACATTACCGGATTTGAAATAGAGAAAGTATTGTTAAAGCAAATTCATAACAATCCGAACATTGAAATATTAACACATTATTTCGCTGTTGATATCATCACAGAACACCATTTAGGAAAAGAAGTAAACAAATCAACCGAAGAGGTAAAGTGTTTTGGAGTATATGCCTTAAATACACATACCCAAGAAATCGAAAAGATAGTTTCCAAAGTAACAGTAATGGCATCTGGTGGCGCCGGACATATTTATAGTACAACCACCAACCCCACCATAGCAACAGGCGACGGTATTGCAATGGTTTATCGTGCAAAAGGAAAAATGAGAAACATGGAGTTTATCCAGTTTCACCCCACTGCTTTATATCACCCAGGAGAATATCCAAGCTTTTTAATTTCTGAAGCGCTTCGTGGACACGGAGCTATATTAAAAAACAGAAAGGGCGAATCCTTTATGGAACAATATGATTCTAGAGGATCTTTAGCCTCTAGAGACATAGTAGCAAGAGCAATTGATTCTGAAATGAAAAAATCGGGAGACGATTGCGTGTTTTTAGATATTACCCATGTAGCTAAAGCTGAATTAATGCAGCACTTCCCAAACATATATGCCAAATGTTTGAGTATTGGAATTGATATCAGTAAAGAATTAATTCCTGTAGTACCAGCAGCGCATTATATGTGTGGAGGAATTCTAGTTGATGAATTTGGAGAATCGACGATAAAGAACTTATATGCCTGTGGGGAATGTGCCTCGACAGGTTTGCATGGAGCAAATCGATTAGCCTCAAACTCATTATTAGAAGCATTAGTATTTGCACATCGAAGTTATGAGCAAGCTATTGGTAAATTAAATACAATTACACACCAAGAGAATATTCCCGATTGGAATGAAAATGGAACAAAATTATCAAACGAAGATATTTTAGTCACCCACAACATCCGCGAAACTCAGCGAATTATGAGTGATTATGTAGGCATTGTAAGATCCGACTTTAGATTGGAGAGAGCTATGCGTAGATTAGAATTGCTTTATAATGAAACAGAAGATTTTTATAAGAAAACAAAAATTTCAGTAAAGCTTTGCGAGTTAAGAAACATAATACAAGTATCTTACATTGTAATAAAATCGGCAACCATTAGAAAGGAAAGTCGCGGTTTACACTATACAACAGATTACCAACAAAAAAACACCAACACGAACGACACCGTGTTTTAAAAAACAAAAAAATGTTTGAAAATACATCACGTACAGAATTAGAATCCTTAGGAGAATTTGGCCTTATTGACCATATCACCAAACACATAGAATTAACTCAAGAAAGCACCATTAAAGGAGTTGGAGATGATGCTGCAATTTTAGAATTTAAGAACGAACAAATTGTAGTAACTACTGATATGTTGTTGGAAGGAATTCATTTTGATTTAGCCTACGTTCCACTAAAGCATTTGGGGTATAAAGCAATTGTTGCGAATGTTTCGGATGTTTATGCAATGAATGCATTACCTACGCAAGTACTTGTTTCTATTGGTGTTTCCAGCCGTTTTTCTTTAGAAGCTGTTGAAGAAATTTACCAAGGAATGAATATCGCATGTAAATTATACGGAGTAGATTTAGTTGGAGGAGACACTAGCGCTTCTAAACAAGGATTAGTTTTAAGTGTTACCGCAATTGGAAAACAGAGTGCCGAAAAAATTGTAAGAAGAGACACCGCTTCGGTAAATGATTTATTATGCGTTACTGGTGATTTAGGTGCAGCATACATGGGATTGCAATTGTTAGAAAGAGAAAAAAATGTTTACCTAAGTAATCCAAATATTCAACCAGATTTAGAAGGGTATGATTACATCGTTGAGCGACAATTAAAACCAGAAGCTAGAAAAGATATTTTTGAATTATTCAACACCAACGAAATTATCCCAACGTCAATGATTGACATATCGGATGGATTGGCTTCTGAAATTTTGCACTTGTGTAAAGCGGGAAACATAGGTGTTAATTTGTACGAAGAAAAAATACCGATTGATCCAATGACGTTTGAATCGGCGAGAGCATTTAACCTTGATCCAACCGTTTGTGCATTAAGTGGCGGAGAAGACTATGAGCTCTTGTTTACTATTAAACAAGCAGATTTCGAAAAGATTAAAAACAATCCCGATATCACGGTAATCGGACATATTACTCAAGCATCTGAAGGAGCTCAACTAATAAGTAAGTCAGGAAATCAACATAATTTAACCGCTCAAGGCTGGAACGCATTCAAGTTTTAGTATTCTTAATTTAAGTAATAAAGGATATTATATAGTCACACAATTTCATTTAATCAATTCATTTGTTATCTTAGAATTGGTTAAATGAAATTATACATGAGATTTTACCCCTACCCAACTAAATTATTGACCTTATTTGTTGTACTATTTATTGGTATCAGCAGTGTTTCTTTTGCTCAGCTACAAAAAGTAACGGGTACCGTTAGAGACAAAAACACAAAGCAAGGATTATATGCTGCGACTGTTAGTATAAAAGGAACCACAATTGGTGCCAATACAGATATTGATGGAAAGTTTAGCATTAATGTAGACTTGAACGCACCTAAGGTATTGGTTATTTCATATTTAGGATATGAAAAATCGGAAATAACGATTTCTAAAACCAAAACAAATGTCGATATCAATTTATCGGAAGTGGTGGTGACTAGTAAAGAAGTAACGATTCAATCATCTCGATTAACGGAAAAACAAAAAGAAGCACCATTAACGGTAGAGTCGATGGATTTAATTTCCATAAAACAAACTTCAGCTTCTAACTTTTATGAAGGCCTAGGTCAATTAAAAGGAGTCGACTTAACATCAGCAAGTATTGGATTTAAAGTCATCAACACACGAGGGTTCAACAGTACATCACCTGTAAGATCTTTACAATTAATTGATGGAGTAGATAACCAAGCACCAGGATTAAACTTCTCCTTAGGAAACTTTTTAGGATCATCGGAATTAGATGTCCAAAAAGTAGATTTAGTAGTTGGAGCGAGTTCTGCATTTTTTGGACCGAATGCTTTTAACGGAGTAATTAGTATGCAAACTCGTAATCCGTTTAATAGTCCGGGATTAACAGTAATGTCGAAAGTGGGAGAACGAGGAATGTTTGAAACCGCTATTCGTTATGCAAAGGTATTTAAGAATAAAGCAGGCGAAGATAAGTTTGCCTATAAAATCAACTTGTATTATATGAAGGCGTATGATTGGGAAGCAACGAATGCCGATGCTACTCCACAGTCATTAGTTTCTACAGATAATCCGGGTGGTTATGATGCGGTAAATAAATATGGTGATGAGAATTTTGACCCAAGAGGAAATAATGCTGTAACCAAATCATTAAAAAGACAATACCCTGGATTAATGATATGGCATAGAGACGGATATTGGGAAAAAGACATTGTTGATTACAACACAAAAAACATAAAATTAGGAGCGGCAGCTCATTATAAAATTAATCCACAAACTGAATTAATTTACTCTTTTAATTTTGGAAATGGAACAACCGTTTATCAGGGAGACAATCGTTATTCGTTAAAGGATATTTTGTTTTTTCAAAACAGAATAGAAATTAAAAATGATAAGTGGTTTGTGCGTGCTTATGCAACACATGAAGATGCGGGAAATTCTTTTGATGCCGTATTTACTGCACAGTTATTACAAAATGTTGCAAAAGATGATTATCGATGGAGTGCCGATTACCAAGCGTATTGGGCAGACAATATTAGAAAAAGAGCAGAAGCATTACCAGGTTATCCACCAAGTCCTACTTTCCCAGATCCATTTAATTTTGTTGCAGCCGATTCTGTTTTAGGTATATATAAGGACTCTGTAATTAAATGGCATCAAGAAACCCAAGCATATGCAAACAATGCATTTTCACCACCAGTTCGTGGACCAGTTATTTATCAAAATTCATATACTGATGAATTTAATGTGGAACGATATGTTCCAGGAACACCGCGATTTGATTCAGCTTTAAATGCAATTACATCAAGAGTATCTTATTTAGAAAACGGTTCACGTTTTTACGATAAATCTGCATTGTACAATATTCAAGCAGAACGAAAATTTAATGTGGGTACCTATGAATTTATTGTAGGGGGAAGTGGTAGAAAATATACACCAAATTCTAGGGGTTCTATTTTTAGTGATACTGTGGGTAAGATTACTAATTCTGAATATGGAATTTACGCAGGTGTAGAGAAAAAAGTATTGAACGATAAATTAAAATTAAACGCTGCAATACGTACAGATAAAAACGAAAACTTCAACAGAGTATTTTCACCAGCGGCGTCTGCTGTGTATACCAATAAAAAGGGAGATGTATTTAGATTATCGTTAACCTCAGCAGTTAGAAACCCTACGCTTGCAGACCAATACATTTTCTTTAATGTGGGAAGAGCAATATTATTAGGAAACACAAAGGGTTATGATTCTTTAGTTACGCTTCCTTCATTATATAGTTTTTTAAATACTCAAAAATTAGATTCCTTAAATTATTTCAGCGTAGATCCCGTTCGTCCGGAAAAAGTAAAATCGGTAGAGTTTGGTTATAGAGCAACATTGATGAAGAGTTTGTTTTTAGATGCGAGTTATTATTTTAGTATTTACAATGATTTTATTGGATATAAAATTGGGGTTGATACAGAAATAGATACTGCATTGAAAAGAGTATATAAAGCACAGGCGTATCGTATTTCTGCTAATGCAAAAGATATCGTATTTACTCAAGGATTTTCTATAGGCTTAAGTTACTTCTTTAAGAATTTCTATTCATTAACAGGAAACTATTCTTGGAACAAATTAGATTTAAGAGGTTCAACCGATCCAATTATTCCAGCATTTAACACTCCAGAACACAAATTCAATATAGGTATTTCAGGAAGAGATATTGATCGTTATGTGGGCCCGGTACATTTAGTAAACTGGAGTTTTAGTGTTAACTATAAGTGGATACAGGGTTTTACTTTTGAAGGATCACCTCAATTTACAGGTTATGTACCAACTTACGACATGTTTGATGCCCAAGTGAGCAAATCGCTACCGAATATAAATACAACGTTTAAATTGGGAGCATCTAACCTATTTAACAAGAAGAGCTTACAGGTATATGGAGGCCCATATGTGGGCAGATTGGCCTATTTCTCTGTTACATACGACCTCGCAAAGAATAAATAATTGAACTAAATTGTAATTTGTATCAAAATCTTTATATTTAACTAAATTATCAAAATCCAATTTTATGAAAAAACGTTTACAACTATTAACGCTATTGGCTGCATCGTTCTTTGCAACGAACACCATGGCTCAACGTTATGCGACTACAGTTTTCTCTGATGTTACGGTAAAATCAAACGTAGTATACGGACAAAACTTTTCGGTATTAACAGGAGCACCTGTATTGTCAGATTTAAAATTTGACTTATATGAGCCAACAGGCGACACAGCGACAAACAGACCATTAATCATTTATTTACACACAGGAAGCTTTTTACCAAAAGGCTTAAATCAATTGCCTACTGGTTCTAAATTAGACAGTACAACAGTAGAAATGTGTAAACAATTTGCTAAAAAGGGTTATGTTGTTGCAGCGGTTGCTTACCGTACAGGTTGGAATCCACAAGGAGACCAAGACACTCGTACAGGTACAATCTTAAATTCGGTTTACCGTGCAATGCAAGATGCTAAAACAGCAGTTCGTTTCTTCCGTCACGCGGCAGATACTAATGCAATGGCATACAAAATCGACACAAACAGAATTGTAATGTGTGGACAAGGTTCAGGAGGTTATGTTGCATTAGCAGCAGCAACTTTGAACAAATTATCAGAAATCCAATTACAAAAATTCATCAACCAAACGACTAACACTCCATATGTAACGCCACAAATTACTGGTGACTTTGAAGGATTTGGTGGTAACCCAGTAGCAAACAAAGCTGATAACCACGTAGGTTATTCTTCTAAGTTTAACATGGTGGTTAACTTTGGTGGTGCAATGGGAGATTCTTCTTGGTTAGAAGCTGGCGATATGCCAATTGTTTCTATGCAAGGCAAATTAGATCCATTCGCTCCTTACACAACAGGTGGTGTTTATGTACCAGGTACAACTCCTCCATTGTTCGTAGTAGAAGTAAGTGGTGCTAGAGATGTAACTCGTAGAGCAAGCCAATTAGGTAACCATGCTTCATTAGCACCTTCGTTCTTCACAGATGCAGTATCTGTAGAAGCAAACAAATATGCTGAAGGTCTTGGTGGTTTGTACCGTTTCAACGGTGCTGCTAACGCATCTGGTCCATGGGAATGGTGGAGTGCATCTGATCCATATACAGCAAATGGTTTAGCTTCGAATCCATTCATGTCTAAAACAAGAGCAATGTTGTATATCGATACAATCCAAGCTTTCTTTACTCCACGTATGTACAGAGTATTATTCCAAGTTAACACTGGAGTTAATACTTTAGCAAAAGAAAATGTGAAGTTATACCCTAACCCAGCTTCATCAAATGTTACTATTGAAATCCCTTCATTAAACAATGAAAATTATTCAGTAGCAATTTTAGATGCAATGGGAAGATTAGTATTTGAAGAAAAAGCAATTGCTGAAAACAAAAAAGTTATCGAAACTTCATTCTTGAAAAACGGAATTTACTTCGTAAGAATTTACAACGGTAATGATTCACGAGTTGAAAAATTAGTGATCAATCAGTAATTAGAATTATGGAACTGTAGAAATATAGAACCATAAAAAACATAGAGAGCCCCGAAGAGATTCGGGGCTTTTTTGTTTTCGCTCCCGAATTATCCTCGAATTAATATTTCGCTCCAGAGGAGCGAAATATGTCTATCACCGAATTAATTATTCGCTCCAGAGGAGCGAAATCTAATTATTGCACGGAAAACAATATAGCATTGTAAAGAATTAACAGCACAAAAAAGACAAATCAAACATTTGCAAACCCCTTGTTTTTATAGCACCTCCGTTGATCTTAAATAAATGTTAAATCAACATCACGCTGATATATGCAACTTTTTTCAAATGAATTTTTTATTCAATAAGAGGAAATGCATTTTTAATTTATGCCAAACACCTATTCACAAATGTATGTACAATTGGTCTTTGCTGTAAAGTATAGACAAAGTTTAATCTCCTCAGAACACAGAGTCGAAATTGAAAAATACATTACCGGTATGATTACGAATAAAGGTCAAAAGTTGTTAGCGATTTATGCGATGCCAGATCACATTCATATTTTGATAAATTATAAACCAGAAATTAATTTATCTGAATTGGTTAAAGTCATAAAAACGGAGTCAACAAAATTTATCAATGAAAAAAAATTGTCGCCAAAGAAATTCAAATGGCAAGAAGGGTTTGGAGCGTTTACTTATTCGATTAGAGAATTTGGAAGAGTGATAGACTACATCATGAATCAAGAGGAGCATCACAAAAAGAGGTCGTTTCGTGAAGAGTATTTAATAACCTTGATGGATTTTAATGTTGAGTATAAAGACCAATATTTATTTAATTGGTTAGATGATTAGATAGCGCTCCCCGGGTAAGCGTAATGTATATTGTTTTATTAGCGCTCCAGCGGAGCGCGATATATCTAGCCCAAGAGCAATATCGGTTGTTTTTTTTGCGCTCCGTAGGAGCGCTATCTGTTATTCGTTTTCAGATTCAGCATCATCAATATCATCAACGGATTCATCCAATAAGTTTTTGTCAATTTTCCTTTTCGTTTTTAACCCGAGTAATCGTAACGACTCTACACTGCTTGTTAAACTTCCTTTACCTTCATGAAGTTTTCCAAAGGCTGAATTATAACTATCCTGTGCCTTACCAAGCTGATCGCCCATCTTTTTTAAATCATCAATAAAGCCGACAAACTTATCATATAACAAGCCGGCTTTTTTAGCAATTTCTAAAGCGTTCTTGGTGTGTTTTTCTTGCTTCCAAACAGATGATACAGTTTTAAGAGTTGCCAATAAAGTAGAAGGACTAACTAACACAATTCGTTTCGACCAGGCGAATTCAAACAAATCTCTATCGTATTGTGAAGCCACACTAAATGACGATTCAATTGGTATAAACAACAAAACAAAATCTGGTGAATGTATACCATATAAATCTTGATAGTTTTTATTGCTCAATCCTTGAACGTGAGCTTTTATAGAGGCTATGTGGTCTTTAATATATTTTTCTCGATCTTCTTCACTATTTGCATTTAGCAATTTTTCATAAGCCACCAAAGAAACTTTAGAGTCGATAATTAAATGTTTCTCGTCGGGCAAATGAATAATTACATCGGGTTGAAAACGATTACCATCTTCATCCATTAAATTCATCCCCTTACCTTGCAAAGTGTAATTTTCATTTTCAACCAGACCAGAACTTTCTAATATTTTTTCTAAAACAAACTCACCCCAATTTCCTTGCTTTTTAGTGTCACCCTTTAAGGCGTTGGTAAGATTGTTTGCTTCTTCTGAAATTTGTTTGTTGAGTTTCATTAACTCTTCTATACTTCCCTTTAGGGTATTTCGTTCTGCCGATTCTGATTTGTAAGCCTTGTCTACTTTTTCTTCAAAGTCTTTGATGCGTTCGCGTAATGGATTTAAGATGCCATCAAGATTTGTTTTGTTTTGTTCGGTGAATTTCGAAGAGTTTTCCGTTAATATTTTATTAGCAATATTTTCAAAATCTTTAGTCAGCTTTAATTGAAGTTCTTCAATTTGTTGTTTTTGTTCTTTTAGCTTTTCATCTTGCGCCTTAAAATAAGTACGAGATTGTTCAAGAGATTTATTTGCTTCTGCTAGCTTCTCACGTTCGGCATCAATGTCATTTTTAAGTTGATTGATTTGCTCTTTTAATTCTACTACAAAAATCGCATTAGTTTTTTCTTGATCTCTAAACTTTTCTTCGAGTACGGCTTTTTGCGTACGAAGTATTTGCAGATCATCAGTATCAACTGTAGAGTTGCCTTTTGATTTATGAATTAAATAACCAATAAAGAATCCGACTAACAAGCCAATTGCTAAAAACAAAACATTCACCATAAAACAAAAATAACAAAAGTAATAGCAGCACGTCGTTCTAATTTATTATTTTTAATAGATGAATAGAAAAATCCCCTCTGCAGATCGATTTACCTTTGACCTTAGTCCGAAAGATCGGGTTATAGTTGATGTGTTAAGAGACTATATATTGGGACTAAACGAAGAAATAGTAGAAACATTTAAGTACCAATGTCCATTTTATATGTTCAAGGGAATGTTTTGTTACATCACTTTTGATAAAAAAAACAAGATAATTGCTCTGGGCTTTGTGAAAGGGTATAAGTTAGAAGACAAGTTCAATATATTGTCAACCGACCGAAAGCAAATCAGAAAACTACATTTTAGAACGGTAGAAGATATTGACGAAAACAAGTTGAAGTATTATTTTAAACAGGCAGTAGTACTTCATAAATAAAGAAGAAATATGGGTGGGGGTTTCAAAACAAGGAATGTTTCTTAACTTTGGGCTCTATTAAAAGGAACACAGATGTTTGATAATTTAAGCGATAAGCTCGACAGGGCATTTAAGGTATTAAAGGGACAGGGGAAGATTACGGAAATAAACGTAGCCGAAACCTTAAAAGAAGTACGTAAGGCATTGTTAGATGCCGACGTAAACTATAAAATTGCTAAAGACTTTACAGATAGAGTTAAAGAGAAGGCGATTGGCGAAAACGTATTAACCTCAATTTCTCCAAGTCAGTTAATGATTAAAATCGTTAATGATGAGTTGGTAGCCTTAATGGGTGGAGCACAAGAGGAAATTAATTTAACAGGCAACCCGAGTATTATATTAATTGCCGGTTTGCAAGGTTCGGGTAAAACAACCTTTTCGGGTAAGCTTGCCAATTATTTAAAATCAAAAGGGAAAACCCCAATGTTAGTTGCTGCCGATGTATATAGACCAGCAGCGATTGAGCAGTTAAGAATATTATCAGAGCAAATAGGCGTTTCTGTTCATACAGATTTTGACAGTAAGGATCCCGTAGCTATTGCTCAAGA
The DNA here is from genome assembly GCA_903958995.1 of uncultured bacterium. GTDB lineage: Bacteria > Bacteroidota > Bacteroidia > Sphingobacteriales > Sphingobacteriaceae > CAJBVG01. The sequence continues at coordinate 16,819 of CAJBVG010000322.1, forward strand.
AGGTATCCGAAAAGCAAAAGCACAAGGCTGTAACGTAGTAATTATTGATACGGCAGGCCGACTAGCGGTTGATGAGCAAATGATGGATGAGATTGCAAGAGTAAAATCGAGCATCAATCCGAATGAGATTTTGTTCGTTGTGGATTCCATGACTGGACAGGATGCGGTGAATACGGCGAAAGCATTTAACGATCGACTTAATTTTGACGGGGTAGTATTAACGAAATTAGATGGTGACACTCGAGGTGGTGCTGCGATTACAATTAAAGCGGTAGTTAACAAGCCAATTAAGTTCATTGGTACTGGGGAGAAGATGGACGCAATCGATGTGTTTTATCCAGAAAGGATGGCGTCGAGAATATTGGGTATGGGTGACGTTGTTTCCTTAGTAGAGCGTGCACAACAGCAGTTTGACGAAGTAGAGGCAGCAAAACTTCAAAAGAAAATACGTAAAAATCAATTTGATTTCAGCGATTTCTTAAACCAGTTACAGCAAATCAAGAAAATGGGTAACCTAAAAGATTTGATGGGTATGATACCGGGGATGGGCAAGATGGTAAAGGATATCGACATTAGTGATGATGCGTTTAAGCATATTGAAGCTATTATTCAATCCATGACACCAACGGAAAGAGAACAACCCGAGTTAATTAATGGAAATCGTAAAAAAAGAATTGCAACAGGAAGTGGAAGAACGATAGAGGAGGTAAACAAGTTGATGAAGCAATTTGAGGATATGAAAAAGATGATGAAAATGATGAACGGTGGTGGAAATCCGATGAAAATGATGAAAAACAACCCCTTCGCAGGAATGAAAAGATAAGCGAATGCGTGCTAAAACGCGCTTTTTTAGATAAAATACTACTATTTAGTGCTTTAAAGCCTCGATTTTTCGGGGCTTTATTGTTTAAATGAAAATAAAATAGCATCTTTGCAGCCCTCATTGTGGAGAAATGAGGATTTAACATAAAAAAATTAAACACATGCCAGTAAAAATCAGATTACAGAGACATGGTAAAAAAGCAAAAGCTTTTTATCACATTGTGGTGGCGGATTCACGTGCTCCGAGGGATGGTAAATTTATTGAAAAATTAGGGACTTATAATCCTAATACCAATCCAGCGACGATTGAAATCAACACCGAGAGCGCAGTTACTTGGTTGCACAATGGTGCACAACCAACGGACACTGCAAGAGCAATTTTATCTTACAAAGGTATTTTGTACAAGAGACACTTACAAATAGGTGTAACTAAAGGTGCAATTACTCAAGATCAAGCAGATGCAAAATTTGCAACTTGGTTAGAAGAGAAAGACGCTAAAGTAAATGCAAAAAAATCTACACTTACTTCATCGAAGGATGATGCTAAGAAAGAAAGATTAGCATTAGAAACAAAACAAAATGTAGAGAAAGCAAAAGCAATTGCAGCTAAAAATGCACCAGTTGTGGAAGAAGTTCCAGAAGCTGAAGTAGAAGAAGCACCAGTTGTTGAAGCTATCGCAGAAGAAACATCAGAAGCTCCTGCAGCTGATGCAACTGAAGCTGCTGAAGAAGCACCTGCAGCAGAATAATTTTATTGATTATTCTATATGTTAAATAATGATTATTTTTCTATAGGATATATCTCTAAAACAAGAGGATTAAAAGGAGAACTACAACTTTATTTAGAAGTAGAAAATCCACAAGATTATAAAAATATGGAATCGTTGTTTTTGGAAATTAACCAAAAACCGGTTCCATTTTTTATTACAAAACTTTTGATTCAAAAAAACATCGTTTATTTCTATATCGAAGATGTTGACCATATCGATAAAGCGAAACCCCTAGTAGGTAAAGCCGCTTACGTTCATCAAAAAAATAAACCGGCAAATACGAATGAGGATTCTCATAAAGTATTAATTGGTTATACCGTACACGATGAACAATTAGGAGAACTTGGAATTATAAATGCCATCCAAGAACTACCCTCTCAACTTATTGCCAATATGATGTATCAAAACAAGGAAGTATTATTTCCGTTAAACGAGCAATTTGTTACATCAATTGATAAGAAAAACAAAACCATACACGTTAATTTGCCTGATGGCTTGATAGATCTTTATCTATCGAATTAACAGTATGAAAAAAAAGACAATAATTCTTTTCTATTTTCTTTTCTCACTATTCCTCGCGAATGCTCAACAAACAAAATTGCGTTATAAAATTATACACGCCGATAGTTTGTCGCCCATACCATTTGCAACACTTCAAGTAATAAATAGAACTAGCTCTGCAATTACCGATCATTCTGGAATTGCTCAACTAGATGTTTCTAAAGGCGACACTGTTTTTATTCGAGCACTTGGTTTTTATCCAATAAAACTTCAGGTTGATGATTTAAATTCCGACATGGTTATTCGGGTGTTACTCATTCCCAAAATATTTCAAATAAACGAAGTAACCATAAAAGGAATTCGCAATAAGGATGAATTAAAAATGGCCATACTTCGAATGCGAGTGGAAGAAAAGCAAAAAGACTTACCAGGTTTAAAATCATACCATGGTCCGATGAAAAAACCAGAAGCAAGCATTATGAGTCCAATTTCTATGATTTATGAGAGCGAATGGGCAAAGAAGCAAAGAGCGAAGAAATGGGCAAAAACATTAATAATGCCACAAATAAAGTGAGCATTCCGAAAATAATTACCTTTGTAGTATGATCATTGATATTGTAACCGTAGTTCCGGGGCTATTAGAAGGTCCGTTTTCACATTCGATTCTGCAAAGAGCACAAACCAAGGGTATCGTAGAAATCCGTGTGCACAATTTGAGGGAATACGGAAATGGAAAGCATAAGAATGTAGACGATTATCAATATGGTGGAGGTTCTGGTATGGTGATGATGATTGAACCCTTTGTAAACTGCTTAGAACACTTACAGAAGGACACCAATTACGATGAAGTTATATTCTTAACGCCAGACGGGGAAACGCTTAAACAAAGCATGGCTAACGAACTAAGCTTAAAAGGTAATTTGTTGATGTTATGTGGACACTATAAGGGGATAGATCAGCGAATTCGCGAACATTTTGTAACGAAAGAGATTTCTATTGGAGATTATGTGTTAAGTGGTGGCGAATTAGCAGCAGCTGTTTTGGTGGATAGTATTGTTCGATTAATTCCAGGAGTTTTATCAGACGAAACATCGGCATTATCAGATTCTTTTCAAGATGGACTATTGAGTCCGCCGGTTTACACCCGCCCTGCAGATTTCAGAGGACTGAAGGTGCCTGAAATATTAATTGGGGGGAATACTCCCGAAGTAGAAAAATGGAGATTTGAGCAAGCTATAGCAAGAACTAAAGAGCGCCGACCGGACCTATTATAGTGGTTTTCCACACAATGAAGTACGGATTGCCTTTATTTTTTTGATAATTTATTTTTATGTTGATAAAATTATCCCTATACTTGCAATCCGATTTTTACGGGCTAAAAATCGTTTTTAAAGGCTTAATATCATGGATTTAGTAAAATTTGTAGACGAGCAGACACACAAAAATGAATTACCTACGTTTAACTCAGGTGATACAGTAACTGTTCATTATAAAATTAAAGAAGGTAACAAAGAGCGTATTCAGCTATACCAAGGTGTTGTTATTCAACGCAATGGTACTGGTGCAACAGAAACGTTCACTGTACGTAAAATTTCTAACTCAATTGGAGTAGAAAGAATTTTCCCTGTAAACTCACCAAATATCGATAAGGTAGAAGTGAATTCAAGAGGCGCTGTTCGTAGAGCTAAATTGTACTACTTACGTGCTTTAACAGGTAAAAAAGCTAGAATTAAAGAAAAAAGAGGTTCTTATTAATCTCTTAATTTATAGAAGAACCCTCAGCCCACAAAAGCTGGGGGTTTTTTATTTTAAAATACATCGAAATGAAAGACTTATTAAAAAAATACGAAGAAAAACGACCTGAAATAGTGTTCGAGTGGAAAGATGCTGAAACGGAAGCTGAAGGATGGGTAGTAATTAACTCATTAAGAGGTGGAGCAGCTGGTGGTGGAACTCGAATGAGAAAAGGCTTAGATAAACGCGAAGTAGAATCCTTAGCGAAAACCATGGAAGTAAAATTCACGGTTTCTGGTCCGACGATTGGCGGAGCAAAATCAGGAATTAATTTCGACCCTGCCGACCCACGCAAGAAAGGTGTTTTAGAGAGATGGTACAAAGCAGTAATTCCTTTGTTGAAAAACTACTACGGTACAGGCGGTGATTTAAATGTAGATGAGATTCATGAAGTAATACCGATGACGGAAGCTTGTGGTTTATGGCACCCTCAAGAGGGAGTAATTAATGGACATTTTAAAGCACACGAAAACGAAAAAATTCAACAGATCGGACAATTAAGATATGGTGTTTCGAAAGTGTTGGAAGACGATAAATATTCTCCATCTGTAGAGAAAAAATATTTAGTAGCGGATATGATTACGGGTTTTGGTGTTTCAGAATCTGCTCGTCATTTTTATAATATTTACGGTGGTAGCATCGTTGGTAAAAGAGTAATTGTTCAAGGCTTTGGAAATGTTGGAGCTGCTGCAGCATTTTATTTAACACAAGCTGGAGCAAAAGTTATTGCAATAATTGATCGTGTTGGTGGATTAATAAATGAAAACGGATTTACTTTTGAAGAGGTTCGTGAATTGTTTATTAACAGAAAAGGTAATACATTAGTAAGTGAGCATTTAATTTCTTTTGAAGAGATTAATGCAAAGGTTTGGGATTTACATGCAGAAATATTTATTCCAGCTGCGGCATCGAGATTAGTAACGAAGGACCAAGTAGAACGAATGAAAAAAGCAGGAATGGAAGTTATTGCTTGTGGAGCGAATGTTCCGTTTGCAGATCCAGAAATTTTCTTTGGACCTACAGGCGAATATGCAGATGAAAACTTAAGTTTGATTCCAGATTTTATTTCAAATTGTGGAATGGCCAGAGTCTTCGCATACTTAATGAATAAAGGCGTTTCAATGAGTGATGAAGCAATTTTCGAAGACACTTCATTAATCATTCGCAAAGCAATAGAAAAATCTTTTGCTCATAATAATTCTAAAACACAAATTGCAAAAACAAGTTTTGAAATAGCACTTAAACAACTCGTATAATGTTTTCTTTAGAGAATTTATTACAACAAGTATTTTTCGGAAACAGCATAGAACAATATGCTTGGTTTGTAGGAATTTTATTTTTTGGATTTGTTTTCCTTAGGGTGTTTTCTCGTTTCTTTAGTAGATTATTATTTAAATTATTTAAACAATTTTCTGCAGAAGTTAAAATAGATAAGTTTGTTGAGTTATTAGTAAAACCAATCGAACTCTTATTAATGGCCACAATAATATATTGGGCAATTAATCAATTAAATTATCCTTTTCATGAAGTACTCATGAAAAGAAAAAAACTAGACATCACTTACTTCGATGTAATCGATAAGTTGTTCATGTTTTTTATAATCATTTCTATTAACTGGATTGTTTTAAGAATTATTGATTTTGTTGCTTTAGTATTTTCGTACAAAGCAAGTCTTACCGATACTAAATCTGATGATCAATTAGTATTATTCATTCGCGAATTAGCAAAAATACTAGTAGTGATTATTGGGATATTTGCCCTACTAGGGGTGGTGTTTGAAATCAATGTATTAACATTAATTACGGGACTAGGAATTGGAGGTATCGCAGTTGCATTAGCTGCAAAAGATAGTTTAGAAAACTTATTCGGATCGTTTACCATTTTTATTGATAAGCCATTTGTAGTAGGTGATTTAGTAAAGGTTGATAATATTGAAGGCACCATAGAGAAAGTTGGTTTTAGAAGCACTCAAATTAGAAGTATAGACAGAAGTATCATCACATTGCCAAACAAGAAAATGATTGAAGATGCTTTAGAGAATTTGACACTTCGAAACTTCAGACGAGTAAAATTTACTATTGGCTTAACGTATGATACTCGTCCAGAGAAAATAAAACTAATTGTATCAGAAATCAACACCTTAATAAATAACCACCCTAGCATGAACGAAGAAGGTGTGGCCGTATTTGAAGATTTCGGTGATTACTCGATACGTTTAATGGTATTATATTTTATCGAAATGATGGATTACTATGAGTATTTAAAAATTAAGGAAGAAATGAATTATGCCATTACCAATATTGTAATGAAGCATGGTTCGAGTTTTGCCTATCCAACGCGAACAATCATTCATCAAAACGAGAGTAACGATTTTGTTGACTAAGCTTTTTCGGAATAATTATTGATTGAGTGGTTTATACACCCAAAAATTAATAATTATGAAAAAAAAATTACTTACCCTCACTTTTACTGTTTCATTTATTACCATTTTTGTTGGATCTGTATACAATAATGCACATACAGACCCTACAGGAGCGCCGAGTTCAAGAACCGGTTCACCAGGAGATGGAGGAAACACTTGTGCACTATCTGGTTGCCATGCAGGTAACACAGTAACTACAAAATCAAATATAATTTCATCAGATATCCCTATTGATGGATATACACCTGGAGTTAAATACACCATTACGGCAACATCAACATCATCTCCCAATCGAAATACCTTTGGCTTACAGATTTCGCCACAATCTTCTACAGGAGTAAAAAGAGGCACGATGGCATTAATTAATGCTAGTGAAACTCAAATGACAGGTGGAAGTAAATATTTAACTCATACACAGTTGGGAATTACTGGTTCTGGTGGACAAAAAACTTGGTCGTTTTTCTGGACAGCACCAGCAGCTGGTACAGGAGCAGTTACGTTTTATGGTTGCTTCAATAATGCAAATGGAGATGGATCTGCAAATGGTGATTCTATAATAAAAACAACATACACAGTTCAAGAAAAAATCGCGATAGGTATTAATAAAGATGAACTAGCATCAATTGGAATTTCAATTTTTCCGAATCCAGTTTATCACCACATCTATATTAAAAACGAAA
>CAJBVG010000323.1 GCA_903958995.1 uncultured bacterium
TGGTTAGTTTCTGTGCCAGTAACCTCCATATTATTTTTCTTCTTCGCATTTAATACCTGATTGGATAAGGATTTTTCGGTATCCATTAACACTCCCAATACATAATCGTAACCAAATATTATCCCAATCGCATTCAATGTATTCGCTCTCCAAGAAGGAACCATTAAATTCTCTAAAGGAATGTTTGCTTTTATTGCAAAAGCTTCAGCATGACTTTGTTCTATCTCGCTCATTTGCTTAAATACATTAGCAATGGTAGGATCAGATTCATGTTCAGCAAGTTTACCGTATAAATAAGAGGCGTCGATTTCGGTTTGGATGGCGTTGTTCATTTCAAATTGTATTATGTAAATTGTATTAAGTATTATGTAAAATGTCAATATTATAAATGTACCTTTTTTTTATTTACTTTGTACTTAATTCATAACTCACAATTCATAATTCACAATTCACAATTCATAACTCATAATTCACAGCATGGATCCTCGCTTACAAGCTTTTGAACGTTTACTAACTATCATGGACGACCTTCGTGCTAAATGTCCTTGGGATATGAAGCAAACCATGGAAAGTCTGCGACACCTTACCATAGAAGAAGTGTATGAACTTTCGGATTCTATTTTAGATGATGATATTCAAGAAGTAAAAAAAGAATTAGGTGACTTAATGCTTCACCTTGTTTTCTATTCGAAAATAGCTTCGGAAACAAAGGCCTTTGATATTACGGATGTGCTTAACGGAATCTGTGAAAAATTAATATCTCGTCACCCACACATTTATGGTGATGTGATTGTACACAATGAAGAAGATGTAAAACGTAACTGGGAACAATTGAAATTAAAAGAAGGGAACAAATCCGTTTTAGGTGGTGTACCTGTTTCTTTACCTGCATTAGTAAAGGCCTCTCGCATACAAGAGAAAGCTCGTGGTGTGGGATTTGATTGGGAGAAAAAAGAACAAGTATGGGAAAAAGTAGAAGAGGAAATGCAAGAATTTAAAGAGCATTTTAATACCGAAACTGCAGAAGTTATTGATCCTATTAATGCGGAGAAAGAATTTGGAGATTTGATGTTTTCTCTAATCAACTATGCTCGATTTATCGATATTAATCCGGAGAATGCATTGGAGAAAACCAATAAGAAATTCATCAAACGTTTTCAATACTTAGAAGAAAAAGCTAAAGAGCAAGGCAAAGCATTAAAAGACATGTCGCTTGCCGAAATGGATATATTTTGGAATGAAGCAAAGAGTTTATAACATGAAAAAATCATTACTATTACTTTCAACTTTACTATTTTTATTCGCTTGTAGAACAGAGAAGAAGTTTAACGCAAACCTATATGGACATTGGGTTTCTGAGGATTTCTATAATTATATAAAATCAAACAAACCCTTACAAGATTTTACAGAAGAGAAACTTGAATTTATCATCCAAACAAATGATACTAACTATACCTTAGTTAATTTAAATGGCAAGGTTACCTCCGGTCCTTTAGAACTAATGGAAAATAATAATTTGGTCATTAAAAACTTCTACGGTAATTATCAAAATGCCGACATTGTTTATTCTAATGGAAAAGTAGATTTCATCAACCCCAATACTTCAGAATCTATTCACTTTGTTAAAATTGAGGAGAATGAATTTGCTAAAAGTGAATCAATATCATTCAATACCTTCTCTATCCCTCTCATTAATAAAAATTATATTGCTGGAAAATACTTATTGAATTCAGATACTGTTCAATTTAACATTTCAGGGAAAATTATAAACTTAGAAAATCATTCAAACTATTCGTTTTGTTTAGACGAATCGTGTAGAAACTCTGCTAAGATGAATACTATCTTTCTGTCCGACAAAATAAACGAGGGTAATTTTTATGAGTATACCATAACAAAAGATTCTTTGATCATATACGAAATAGATCAAGTAGCGGTTGCTCGTGGATATAATCCAGGTAATGTTGGTGTGAAATATCGTATGAAAAAAATTAATTAAATCGAATTGCCTTTAGTGGACTAATACGAGTAATTAATAAAGAGGCTATGAATACAAAAAGCATACACACGATGTATGTTCCAGTATTAATTAAAACAAAGTCAATCACATTCATATCTATAGGTACATACGACATAAAATAAGAACGCTGATCGAGTTTAAAAAGATGAGTATTAATTTGTATTTGTGCCAATACCAGAGTAAGTACATTCCCTATTATCAAACCAATACCTATTAAATACGTTGCATTATATGCAAATATTTTTCTGATGTGAGCATTCGGAGAACCCAATGTTTTCAATATTCCGATAAAGGCTGTACGTTCTAATATTAATATTAACAGAGCCGATATCATATTAATACCTGCTACTAATAACATCAAAATGATGATTACTTTGGCGTTCACATTTAACAATTCAATCCAATCGTACAAACTTGGATAGAGTTCATTATTTGAAATTGCTTTTTGATCAATGGGTAAAAAAGAATTTAACTGATCAACTACATCATCAACTATCACATTAGGTTGTAAACTTATTTGATAGGCCCCAGTTTGATTATCAGACCAATCGTTTACCGAACGAATAAGGTTCAAATCAGATATAACCGTATTCCGATCTAACTCCTCTATTCCTGTTTCATAAATACCAACCACTTTTAATTTCCTAATCTTAATTTGCTGATCTGCAAAATAAAAGAGTAAGGACTGATCTAAACCAATGGAATATTTATCAGCAATTATTTTACTGATAATAATCTCGTTAGCTTCTTGAATTCGTTTACCTAAAGTAATGTTTTCTATTAAAAATTGATATTTATTAATGTCTGAAACCCCTTTCAAAACTACAGGTTCTACATGTGTGCCCGATTTCAACAAAGCTACTTTAGTAGCATAGGTAAAATAATGCGATACGCCTTTGGTTGATTGTATTCGAGATTCTATTGCTTGATCTCTACGGATAAAATAATTTTTCTCAAAGGAATTAGGTTGATAGGCATTCACTTGAACTTCTCCAGAGAACCCATTCAATTTATCTTTTATAGTCGATTTGAATCCACGAATAATACCGATACTCATTAACATCACCAGAATACCTAAACTTATTCCACCAATTGCAATTTTTACAATTAGTTTAGAAAAAGTTCGTTTCGACTGTAAGGTTATTCGTTTCGCTATGTAATATGTATAATTCAAATTATTAATGCTGTTTATTCCTTGGTTTGTTTATTTTTGATATAAATATATGCAATAATGCAAAAAAGAACTCATATCGTACTTAGTTTATGTATTCTAATCCTCTCCTTTAGTCAAGTTTTTGCTCAAGGAAGAAAAGAGGCTGCTCCTATTCCTGCCGCTAATCTCACCCATAAATACCTACGATTTATAAAACACAAACGTGTTGCGCTCGTTGTGAATCAAACGTCTAGCATTCAACAAAAACATATTGTCGATAGCCTTTTAATATTAGGTATCGATATCAAAAAAATATTTTGCCCTGAACATGGTTTCCGAGGAAATGCCGATGCAGGTGAAAATGTAAGTTCAAGCATTGATTCCATCACTAATATTCCCTTGATCTCATTATACGGTAAACATAAAAAACCAGATACCGCTGATTTAAAAGACATTGACATTGTATTATTTGATGTGCAAGATGTAGGTGTTCGTTTTTACACTTATCTCTCTACGCTTCATTACGTAATGGAAGCTTGTGCAGAGAACGATGTACAGTTACTCGTGCTTGATCGTCCGAACCCCAATGCAGATTACATTGATGGCCCTGTATTAAAACCTGAATTCAGTTCATTTGTTGGCTTACATCCCGTTCCTATAGTTTATGGAATGACTATCGCCGAATATGCAAAAATGATTAATGGAGAACATTGGTTAGCCAATGGGGTACGCTGTAAATTGCAAATTGTAAAAAATGCAGCTTACAATCATCAACGAAATTATACGGTGCCCATTAATCCTTCACCCAATTTACAAGACCAAGAAGCCATTCGTTTATACCCATCTATTTGTTTGTTTGAAGGTACTGTGATTAGCGTTGGGCGAGGAACCTATGCACCTTTTAAAACCATTGGGCATCCTAGTTTTAAAGATAAGTACGAATACAGCTTTCAGCCAATATCTATTAATGGGATGAGCAAAGAACCTCCGTATAAAAACGAAGTGTGTTATGGAATATTTCTACCCAACCTCGGTGATAGTATTTTTACGGATAAAAAAATTCATTTAAAACCATTAATCGAATTTTATAATACATTTGAAGACCAATCGAAATTCTTTAATTCCTTTTTCGATAAGCTAGCGGGTACAGATGAACTCCGCAAGCAGATCATAGCAGGAATGTCGGAAGATGCCATTAGAGCAAGCTGGGCAATGGAATTAGAGCAATTTAAGAGTATAAGAAAAAAATATTTATTATATCCATGAGAATAGTATTCATGGGAACGCCTGATTTTGCAGTAGCTTCCCTCGACCGTTTAGTTAAA
>CAJBVG010000324.1 GCA_903958995.1 uncultured bacterium
AACGATATTTCTTTCATATTATATTTTTAAAATGTGCTAATTTCTAATGTGCTAATGTGCCAATAATCAATGTGTCAATGTGCAAATTTGCTAATGTGCCAATATTTAATGTGTCTTCGGCCCTTCGGCTCCGCTCAGGGACCGTCAAATTAACATATTAACATATTATCCTATTAACATATTAATTAGTTACGTTCATAAAACTCTCTCCTCCTACTTAATTTTAAGTCTTGAAGAATAGAAGCTCTAACTTTTAAATCCACACTATAACGTTGATATGTACCAAACGGTATCCAGTTGATGGCTAAATCCCAACAATGTAAATCGCGATAAATATTTAAGGCCGTAGGTGTAATTTTACTATTGGTAAAATCATAACCACTGGTAAATCCAATTTTCCATTTTTGTGTGATGCTTACATCACCATTAAAGTTAACTGATTGTTGAGTGGTTGATGTTTTTAATGGTCGAGAATATGACAACACATAATTGATGGCTATGTTCCATGGAATAGTCCAATCTACATAGTATTGAGGATAACGATTTAGCATTTCTAATTCTGCATAATCGTATTTGTTTTTTGGAGCAGTTTTTACAGCCGATGCGTTTTTATCTTTAAAAGCATCCGGATTTAAACTTGTACCAATAGAAACACTAGCTTGTTTTAATCGCGCGATGCGATTATTGGTTTTATATTCGAATTGATTGACTTTATGAAATGTTCCAAATGTATCTGCTTGTAGAGCATACAAATCGAACACCGCACTAATATCAATATTTACTTTCTCAAACAACACCGTACGAGCAGAGGCAAAAATATCGGATAATTTTAAGGAATCGGCAGCCATGTTATAACTCCCAGAGAAACGGAAACTATCGAACAATCTAATCTTTTTAATAACTGACCCGGTATCGGTTTCCTTCTTCACTTTCATTTCTAAATTGTTATCTAAGGTATAAGATAACATACTCGATTTACCACCACCTGGAGATCCGAATAGTCCATTGTTGTTTTCGAAAATAGAATATAAAGATGTTTTACCTGTAGTATCCGATTGAACAGTTTTATAATAACCAAAACTGCTCTCCGAAAAATCTGGACGATAAGAGTAACTAATCGAGGGAGTCATTACGTGACGTACAGCAACAATGCCCGCTTTATTAACTGGATACATCCCGTAAATACGAGTCGACATGCTAATACCACCATTGTATTCTCCAGAACGCGAGAAGCCTTGTACTGTATCAGTTAATAAACTCTCACCATTCCAATTTTTTTCTACCGAATTAAAGTACCAACGTTCGGTATAGTTTACGAAAGGACTTAATGTTAAATATTTAAAGGCGTTGAAAGATGTAGAGATTGGAATACTGTGACGAATTCCATTTTGGAAATCTTTTAGTGTTTCTTTTTTGAACAACAAACTATCATAAGTGCTAATTCTATTTAAGGCATCTGCAGAATAACTTACACCAATACGATGATACCATTTTTGATCGCCTACTCTATTTTTAGGTTCGAATGGGAATATCCTCGACATGTTGAAACTAACGTTCGGCAAACCTAATGAAACTGTTCCATTGGTTAAGTTTTGAGCATGTGTCATCGATCCACTTAAAGAGAATGGTGAGCCATCCCACATTTTCGAAAAACTAATAGAAGAGTTTAAGTTATTCTGTGTAATACTCTGAATATTGGTAGTAATGTTATTACGGTAATTGTTACGAGTAGCAATGTTTACTGAGGCACTGAAACGTGTGCCTGGTATAGCTTTCGGATCTTGATTATGGTTCCAACGAATAGAAAAATCTTTATTACGAATGAAAGATGCTGTATTAGGTTCTCCAAATCTTCTGTCGGTAAATGAAGTATTGAAACTACCGTTGTATTTGTATTTAACATTATATCGCGAAGCGGCATTAAAACCATAACTCCCTTTCGAATAAATATCACCACGAAGCGCTAAATCGAAAAACTCATTAATACCAAAATAGTAACCTCCGTTACGCAAGAAAAATCCTAACTCACGGTCTTCACCTATTTCAGGCATTAATATTCCCGATGATCTTCCGCTCTTACGAGGAAAAAATCCGAATGGAATGGCTAATGGCAATGGAACATCTTCTACGACTAAATATGCAGGTCCTGAAACTGTTTTATCAGTTATGTTCTTTGCTTTTGTTAGGTTAATGTAAAAATGTGGATGAGGTAAATTACAGGTGGTAAACTTTCCATTTCGAATAAATACTTCATCGTATTCATTCTTTTTTACATCATCTGCTAATAGATATCCTTGACCTTCATTGGTTGTTACTTCTTTGATTTTACCTTTTCGGGTTTCAAAGTTGTACATCATCTCTTCAGAATTGTACACTTGACCATTATCAGAAAAAACTGGTTTCCCTACTACTTTACCTGTACTATCCTTTACTCCTTGAGCATATACTAATTTTTTACGTTGATCAATAATGATGTAATCTGCTTTTAGGTTAATATCTCCATAAAACACTTCGGCACCATTGTATAAATAAACCATTGAATTTACTATGTCATAAACGATGGAGTCTTTTGCATTATATTTAATGGGCTCGTCAATGGCATTTTTACTTTGGGCACTAATAGAAATGGAATCTAATTTTTTAGTTAAGCCGGATAATGTATCGGTAGTAGGATTCGTTATGAGGGTATCTATAGAAATTGTAGTCCATTTTCGGTTAATAGCCTTCAAATCGCTATTAAAAACGAAAATAATTACAAACAAAAGTGAAAAAAGGAATATTAATCGTTTCAATTCGGTTATGAATACTATTTTTGCAAGCGAATTAACGAAAAAATAAGGAATATTAGTACCGTGAAGAAAATACAATTATCCATTCTACTCATTATCATTGTGTTGTTTAACAAAACAAGTTCAGCTTTTGTTGGGGCACCTTATAGAATTAAAACTGTTGTTATCGATGCTGGTCATGGTGGACACGATGTGGGTTGCATTGGTGGTCATTCGCATGAAAAGGATGTTACACTTGCTTTAGCCTTAAAATTAGGCAAGCAATTAGAAGACAATTACCCTGACATTAGAGTTATATATACTCGCAAAACAGATGAATTTATTGATTTGATTGAACGTGCTAATATCGCAAACCGAGCAAAAGCAGATCTATTCATCTCTTTACACTGTAATGCCAACTCAAATAAAGCTGCCTATGGCTCTGAAACCTACGCAATGGGATTACACGTGTCGGAAGCAAATTTAAACGTAGCAAAGCGAGAAAACTCGGTAATCTTATTAGAAGATAACTATGAGAAGAATTACGATGGATTCGACCCTAAATCAACAGAGGCTTATATAATTTTCTCCTTATACCAAAATGTAAACATCGATAAGAGTTTGTATTTAGCTCAAAAAGTGCAAGAACAGTTTACAACGAAACTAAAACGTTACAATAGAGGTGTTAAACAAGCTGGATTCATCGTTTTGTACAAAACCAATATGCCTTCTATCCTTATAGAGAGTGGGTTCTTGACGAATAAAGATGATGAGGAATTTTTAACCTCTGAAGATGGTCAGAATAACATCTCCAATTCCATATATTTAGCTTTTAAAACCTATAAAGAAGACCTCGAGAAGGAAAAATAGTTACCTTTGTCTAAAATTTTCTATACTGTGAAAATAAATAACGAAACTAAAGTTGGGATTATAACCGTATTTGCGGTAACGATATTAATATTAGGGTACAATTATCTTAAAGGGAAAGATATCTTTACAGATACCGTAGATATATATGCTGAATACTCTCAAATCAACGGCATCAAAGAATCTAATCCAATTTTATACAACGGCTTTGTAGTCGGTAAAATCACTAAACTCTCTTTATCAAGCAGAGGAACCATTATTGCTCGTTTAACTATTAAACCAGAATTACAAATTCCAGATAATACCATTGCGAAAATTGTTAGTCAGGATTTACTTGGAGCGAAAGCCATAGAGCTATTTTTAGGCGATTCTAGGACATTTATAGAAGAGGGTGACACCATTAGGACTGATATGGAGATGAGTCTTGCAGAGTCGGTGAATTCACAAGTATTACCTATCAAGCAAAAAGCAGAACAATTATTAGGAACGGTAGATTCTATTTTAGTTTCAGTTCAATACATTTTGAATCCAAATTTCAGAATGAATATTGACGAGAGTTTTGCGAGTATAAAACGTAGCATTGAAACTTTAGAAATTACATCTACAAGAGTAGATTCTATGGTGAAATTTCAAGCAGCACGTTTTAAAGTGATCACTAATAATATTGAAAGCATCAGTACAAACCTTAGAAACAACAACGAAAAAATTACCAATATCCTTCAAAACATAGATCAAATTAGCGATTCACTTACCAAAGTAAACTTCGTTGAAACCATTGATCGTGCGAATAAAGCATTATCGGATATCGCCATCATCACCGAAAAAATCAATACTGGTCAAGGTACTTTAGGTATGTTGGTGAATGATGAAATGCTCTACAAAAATCTTAATCAATCTTCTAAAGACTTAGATAAACTCCTTGTTGATCTTCGCTTAAATCCTAAACGTTACGTAAGCCTATCGTTATTCGGTGGCGGTGGTAAGAAGTATAAGGACCCTGATTCGACTTCTACTTCGACGAAGTCGAAGTAATATGTTAATATGTTAATGGGATAATATGTTAATTTAATATGTTAATGTGTTAATGAAAAAAGTTGCATAAATGCAGTTTTTTTTATGCCTAATATTTTCTTAATTTGAGTATGCGTGGGAGAAAAGAGACTGGGAATCCAATTCTAGATAAAACATTAGTACTATCAGTATTGATAGTAAAGTTTTGTGATCAATTAAATACTGATAATAAAAGAGAAATCGCTAAACAGCTGTTGCGATCAGGAACTTCTATTGGTGCTAATATTCGTGAAGCACAGAATCCAGAAAGCAATGCTGACTTTATTCATAAATTCAAAATAGCTTCAAAAGAAATTAAAGAAACTGAATATTGGCTAGATATAATTGAAGAATGTTACGAGAAATATAACATTGAAGACATTTCTAAATTATTGAATGAAGTGGCAAAAATCACAAATTCAATAATTACTACTATGAAATCCAAATTGAAAAATTAGATTAACATATTATCCTATTATCCTATTAACATATTAACATATTGCATTAACATATTAACATATTATCCTATTAACATATTAAATAC
>CAJBVG010000325.1 GCA_903958995.1 uncultured bacterium
AATTTAGAATTTAGAATTTAGAATTTAGAATTTACAATTTAAAATTTAGAATTTACAATTAATTAGTAGTTGTCTACCGCGGCCATTAGCTTTTTAACCACCGCTTCGCTAGGTGCGCTTAATGGTAAGCGTACGGTATCTCCACAGATGCCTTTCATTTTAAGTACTGCTTTAATTCCTCCTGGACTACCATCTGCAAAAAGTAAATTAATGATGTCTGTTAGCTTATAATGCAATTTACGTGCCTTATCAAAATCGCCAGCTAATGCATATCTCGTCATTTGTGCGAAATCTTTAGGCCAAGCATTACCAACTACAGAAATTACACCACTTGCTCCTAAAGCAATTAATGGAAGTGTAATTCCATCATCACCAGAAATAAGCATGAAATTTTTAGGTTTATGTTTTAGGATATACATCATTTGATCGATGTTACCTGATGCTTCTTTTACTGCGATAATATTTTTGAAATCATTCGCTAAACGTAACGTTGTTTCAGCGGTCATGTTTGAACCTGTTCGTCCTGGTACGTTGTATAAGATTACAGGAAGTGGAGAATGTTCTGCCACCATTCCATAATGTTGGTACAATCCTTCTTGATTGGGTTTGTTATAATATGGAGCAACAGATAAAATTGCTGTAAATCCTTTTTTATCGAAGTGATTCAAGTAATCACATAACTCACGTGTGTTGTTACTACCTATACCTGCAACAACGGGTACTCTACCATCTACGGTTTCTAAGGTGATATCAAAAATTGCTTGCTTCTCGTCTTTTGTAAGCGTTACCGATTCACCAGTAGTACCCATCGGTACAACATAGTCAACCTTATTGGTAATTAAATTATTGATTAGCTTTTTGTAACTTTTAAAATCAATACTACCATCTGTGTGAAATGGTGTAACTAGCGCAACACCAGTGCCGATTAATTTTGTGCTCATTTTTTTAAGAGTTGAAGGTAATGGTTTAATTGATCAATATACGATTTCATGTCGGTTCCTTTATCATCAATCATAAAATCAAATGCATTAACTGTACTCATATTAAATTTGCCAATACGCATTCTTGCTGATGAAAGGGATGAGATATAATTCAAACTAAATTGATTCGTGTAATTTAAACTGATAAGCAAATCGAAGTTCTTTTTGTAGAATTTTTCTATCAATCCTCTTTTCGGTCGATGGAAAAAATCGAAGTCGCTTTCGAAAATATAATGAGGATCTTTTTCTTGATCCTTGAATCGTTTTTTATAATCCTTAATTCCAATGAATCCGATGTATTCTACTTCTTTGCCTGCTTTTTGTAATTGGTCGATGTAATGTAGTGCAGTAGTAATATCTTCGTCAGTATGTGCTGCGAATAATACACCAATGGTTTTTGCATCCGAAAAAGGTACAGTTTCCCTATGAATACGACGATTCAAAAGGTCTCGTTTTAATTTACGTCCCGCAAAAAACTGCCCAATACTTCTAATTAACTTCTTCATCTTTAGAATTTCCCCAATGCTTTGCAAAGGTATTAAATATGTTTAATTAATAGAACTTTCGAGCATCTTATCGAGCTCCTCTTCAGAAATAATCGGAATGTTTAGCTTTTGAGCTTTTTGTAACTTGCTTGGTCCCATGTTATCACCTGCAACTAAGAAGTTTAATTTGGCAGATATTCCACTTAATATTTTCCCTCCGTTAGCTTCAATTTTATCTTTTAATTCTTCTCTAGAGTATTTTGTGAATACTCCAGAAATAACAAAAGATTTACCAACAAGCAGTTCACTTTCTTTGATGATTTCTTTTTCTACTAATTCAAATTGCAATCCTTCCTCACGTAAAAATTGAATAAGGGATTGATGCTCTTCTTTCAAAAAATAATCTAAAATACTTTGAGCAATGCGTTCCCCAATTTCATCAACACCAATTAATTCTTCGAAACTCGCATGCATTAAGGCTTCAATGTTTCTGAAGGCGTAAGCTAATTTCTTCGCTACGGTTTCACCTACATATCGAATGCCTAATCCAAACAATACTTTTTCGAATGGATTCTCTTTTGATTTTTCAATTCCTTGTATAAGGTTCGTTACTGATTTTGCAGCGAAACGATCCAATTGCAAAAGTTGATGTTCGTTATCTTTTAGTCGATAGATATCTGCTATGCCCGAAATCATTTGAGCTTGGAATAATTGCTCTATAGTTTCATCGCCTAAGCTATCGATGTTCATTGCTTTGCGAGAGGTGAAGTGTTGCATTTTTCCAACAATTTGTGGCGGACAAGCATCTTCATTCGGGCAGTAGTGATGGGCTTCACCTTCTTTGCGGACAAGCTTTTCGCCACATACTGGGCAATGAGTGATGTAAGAAATAATGGGTGAAAATAATTTTCGTTTTTCTAAATTTACTCCGGTTATTTTCGGAATAATTTCTCCACCTTTTTCTACTTTAACAATATCGTTTTCATGCAAATCCAATTTTTCAATTTGATCAGCATTGTGTAGTGATGCTCTTTTTACTGTTGTTCCTGCAAGTAATACCGGACTAAGATTCGCAACGGGAGTAATGGCACCAGTTCGTCCAACTTGGTAATCTACAGATAGCAATTCTGTTTCTACTTCTGCGGCTTTAAATTTATATGCAATAGCCCATCGTGGCGACTTTGCTGTAAAGCCTAATGCTTCTTGTTGGTCGTAGCGATTTACTTTAATCACAATACCATCAATGTCGAAAGTTAATTTCTCACGTTCAGTTTCCCAATGTTTGATATAATCAAAAACCTCTTCAATATTTTTACATAATTTATAGGTAGGAGATACCTGAAAACCCCAACTTTTTGCTTTTTCTAAACTTTCATAGTGAGTTTTAAACGATAGTTTTTCTCCCAATAAAAAATACAAATAACAATCGAGTCCGCGTTTAGCGACTTCTCTAGAGTCCTGCATTTTAAGGGTTCCTGAAGCAAAGTTTCTAGGATTTGCGAAAGTGCTTTCTCCGATTTCTTCTCGATCTCTATTTAATTCATCAAAAGTATTTCGATGCATAAATACCTCACCACGTATTTCAAACTCATCTGGGTAATCACTATTTTGCAGTACCATAGGAATGGTATTTATCGTTCGAACATTAGCGGTTACATCATCTCCTTTACTACCATCGCCACGGGTAAGTGCTTGCTTTAGTTTACCTTGCTCATAACTTAAACCAATAGCTAAACCATCGTATTTCAATTCACATACATACTCAAAGTCTTCGCTGATGATTTTCTTTATACGTAAATCGAACTCGCTAAGTTCTTGTTCAGAATAGGTATTACCTAAAGATAACATAGGGTATTTATGTGCTACCGTTTTGAAATTTTTAGTAATGGTTCCACCTACACGTTGACTAGGAGAGTCGGACTGTAGTAATGTAGGGTATGATTTTTCTAAAGCTATTAATTCTTCTAAAAGCACATCAAATTCTCTATCCGAAATTTCTGGAGTAGATAATTGATAGTATAAATGGTTATGTCGATGTAGTTCCTTTGAAAGCTCCTCAATACGAGCTTTTGCCAATTCAATGTTCATTTAGCTAAGATAGGAAAATTGTATAAATGCGTATCCCGATAGCTATCGGGAGCGTTAATGCGTTAATGTGCCCTTCGGCTCACTTCGGCTCCGCTCAGTGACCGCCGCTCAGTGACCGTCTTTTTTAATTAATTTTTTTGGATGAAATCAATTCTTAGGGAGAAGATGTTAGAATACAGGGCATCGGAAAGATTTCCAATATTGGTTAGGGCGTAATCGATGCTTACGTTTTTCAATTTTACACCAACGCCAAAATTAGGTTGAACAATGGTAGATTTTGTACCATCGAAATCGGTTGTTTTTTGGATGTTTCCAACACCACCACGTAAAAAGGCAATTTTGCGATAATCCAATTCAATACCAACATGAGGGTCAATACTTATAGGGTCTGCAGAGATTAATACATTACGTTGTCCGTCAGTTGTAATATCGGCATCCAGTTCGGTTAGTATTCCAATTTTGGAGGTTATTTTAGTATGGTAAGCAAGGCCTAAAATTAATTTAGGGTTGGTGATTTCTATTGAATTCTCTGGAATTTCATTCCCTGTTCTAGTGAACACTTCTTTGGTAGCATCATTTAAAGTATATGACCAAGTATTAAAGGTAGTACTAATATCGCGAGCCATAGCAGCGAAGGTAAAATGAGGTAATTGATACTGAGCACCAACATCGATTCCGAAGCCCCACGACTTTGCGAAATCGCCTACATGTCTATTGATTACTTTTACACTTCCACCAATACTCAAACGCTCATTTTTCATTTTACGAGCATAGCTTCCTAAAAAGGCATAATCAATTGCCGAAAAAGAACTAAT
>CAJBVG010000326.1 GCA_903958995.1 uncultured bacterium
ATATGGTTACGCCATGGCAGCTCCCAATACATTAACCATTTGGGAAGCACAGTTTGGCGATTTCTTTAACGGTGCTCAAATTATCGTTGATCAATTTGTAACAAGTGCAGAATTCAAATGGAGAAGATCAAATGGATTAGTGATGTTACTTCCTCATGGTTATGAAGGTCAAGGTCCAGAGCATTCATCAGCAAGAATTGAACGTTTCTTGGAAGCTTGTGCGAATGATAACATTCAAGTTGCTAATTGTACAACTCCTGCTAATTTCTTCCACTTAATGAGAAGACAAATGCATCGTCCGTTTAGAAAACCATTAGTAGTATTTACACCGAAAAGTTTATTGCGTTTACCAGCGTGTGTTAGTCCGATTTCTGATTTTACCGATGGACATTTCCAAGAAGTAATTGATGATACTACAGTTAAAGCAAAAGATGTAAAACGTGTATTGCTATGCAGTGGTAAAATTTATTACGAATTGCTAGATCGTAGAGCGAAAGATGGAAGAGATAATGATGTAGCGATTGTTAGATTAGAACAGTTGTTCCCATTACCAGCAAATCAATTAGAAACATTAAAGAAAAAATACAATAAGGCAACAGAAATATTCTGGGTACAAGAAGAACCTTCGAATATGGGTGCTTGGCCGTACCTATTACGCCACATGAGAAAAGAAAACATCGAAGTAATTTCTCGTAAAGCAAGTAGTAGTACAGCAACTGGATATAATAAGCAACATTTATCACAACAAGATTATATCCTTTACAAAGCCTTTACAAACGATTAATTTAGTAACTAGTTACTAGTTCCCGATAGCTATCGGGATGGTAACTGGAAATTTAGAATTTAGAATTTAAAATTTAGAATTTGAAACAATGGTTTTAGAAATAAAAATACCACCAGTAGGTGAATCGATAGCCGAAGTAACATTATCTCGTTGGATAAAAAGCGATGGCGACTTTGTTGAAATGGATGAAGTGATTGCTGAATTAGAATCAGACAAAGCAACCTTTGAACTTACAGCAGAACAATCAGGTGTTTTGAAAACCATTACTCCTGAAGCTGAAACTATTCCTATTGGTACGATTGTTTGTACCATTGATACTGCTTCAGCAAAACCTGCAAAGAAATCAAGTTCGGTTTCTACAGTTGATGTGGAAGAAGTAGTAACTCCAACAAGCGAAAAAGAAAATTATGCGAAAGGACATCCTTCTCCTGCTGCATCAAAAATATTATCTGAAAAAGATATCGATCCTGCTCAAGTAAAAGGAACAGGTAAAGATGGTCGAATTACTAAAGAAGATGCTTCTTCAGCAAAATCTTCTAGTCCGGTTGCTAAATCAACAAGCCCTGCAGCACCTGTAAACACTGCTAAAGCAGGCGAAAGAAATATCCGTAAAGAGAAAATGTCGTCGTTACGCAAAACAGTTGCTAAGCGTTTAGTAGCAGTGAAAAACGAAACAGCTATGTTAACTACATTCAATGAAGTTGATATGCAACCGATCATGGATATTCGTGCGAAGTACAAAGATAAGTTTAAAGAAAAGTATGGTGTAGGATTAGGCTTTATGTCATTCTTTACAAAAGCTGTGTGTGAAGCATTAAAAGAATTCCCTGCAGTAAATGCACAAATTAGTGGTGAAGAAATTTTATACAGCGATTTCGCTGACATCTCAATTGCCGTATCTGCACCGAAAGGATTAGTAGTTCCAGTAATTAGAAATGCTGAATCGTTAAGCCTAGCAGGTATAGAGAAAGCAGTTGCTGAATTAGCATTAAAAGCTCGCGATAATAAATTAACGATTGAAGAAATGACAGGTGGAACTTTCACCATTACGAATGGTGGAGTGTTTGGATCGATGATGTCTACTCCAATTATTAATGCGCCTCAATCAGCAATTCTTGGAATGCATAATATTGTGGAACGCCCTGTGGCTATGAATGGTCAAGTGGTTATTCGCCCTATGATGTACGTTGCACTTTCATATGATCACCGTATCATTGATGGCCGCGAATCTGTTGGATTCTTAGTTAAGGTGAAACAATATTTAGAAGATCCTCAACGTTTGCTTTTAGGTGTTTAATTTTATATTGAAATCATTGATGAAGAAAATTATTTTTTCAGCGATTCTATTCGCTACTATTGCTACCCAATCATTCGCTCAACGTTTATCAAAAGAACAAGCGAAAGCCGATTTGCAATTTTGTTATGATGCACTTAAGGTGGCTCATCCATCTTTGTATCGCTATACTAAAGAAGAAGAATACAATACCATTTATAAGTTTTTAGATGCACGTATTCAAGATTCTATGGCTAAAGAAGATTTAGGTGAATTAGTGAATACCCTTGTATCTACTGCTCGTTGCGCACACACTTCGGCAAGCAATGCAATGAAAGCAAAGTCGAATCAGTTTTTTAATTTCCCTGTAGTTATTTATAATCATAAGCTTTACGCTAGATCAATCAAAGAAAATTCTTTAGATACTAATCTAGTTCGAATTATTAGCATTAATAAAATTCCAGCAATAGAAATTATTGATCGCATGATGATGCTAAAAACAGGTGATGGTTTCAATCAGAATTTTGCAGAAGCATTTATGTCGCAAAATTTCAATACGTTCTATAATGTTCTTTATAGCACACCCGATGCTTGCCCAATAGTAATTGCAACAGACAAAGGGAATAAAGAGTTGACTGTAGAACGAGTGAAAAAATACTCTTCGAAATACAAGGACTATGAATGGGATGGTGCAAATACAGTA
Source organism: uncultured bacterium (assembly GCA_903958995.1). GTDB lineage: Bacteria > Bacteroidota > Bacteroidia > Sphingobacteriales > Sphingobacteriaceae > CAJBVG01. Next base: position 2,761 of record CAJBVG010000326.1, read on the forward strand.
GATACCATGTCCGGCATAAGGTTATTACGCCTTAAGAATATACCTGATACCAGAGTTTTACGCGTGAAATCTTTCAAGCGTGTTAATACAACATTTTACAAAAATGCTTTCGCCGCGATGAAACGTGATTCTGTAAAACAATTGGTTATTGACCTTCGTGGAAATACTGGTGGAAATATTGATCATGCATTTTATTTATTAACGAATCTAATCAACAAAGATATTTATATGTACACCGAACGCAGAAAAGCGAAAGTGGCACCCTATTTATCGTGGAAAGGAAAAGCAGAATGGATTCTAGGCAAAATTTTATACGACGTTTATCCTAAAGGTCAGCGTTGGTCGGATGATAATGGTTTAAAATATTATCGATATTCATATAAGACTATAGACACCGCACATTTTAATCCGCACATTGTAGTGATCACAGATGGAATGACAATTTCTTCAGGAAGTTTAGTTGCTGCTTATTTAAAATATTATAATAATGCAGAAGTGATCGGTTCGGAATCAGGTGGTACATATACTGGCAATAATGGAAGATCATTTCCAGAAGTGTTATTACCGAACTCTAAAATAAACGTACGATTGCCATTATTCTATATTAATTACTTCCCCGGTGTACCGAATTACGGACGAGGAGTAGCTGTAGATGCGCTAATCAATCCTTTATTAGATCGTAAATCACAAGAACAAATCATTCATAATCAATTACTTAACAATGTTGAATAATTTTTTGAAGATTTGTTACCAAGCCTTATCGTTCAATATTGATTTATTCTTATCTTTATCTAAACTCTTAAACACCCAATGTCGAAGAAAGAAGATTTACATGTAGACTGCGAGCATTGCTCAACGCGTTTCCATTCCGTTTTTTGTCATTTAACTAATGAAGATCTTCATTTGGTTAATGATAATAAATGGTGTCAATCTGTTCATAAGGGGCAACAAATTTTCACTGAAGGAGCATATCCACACGGAATTTTTTGCATTAACCATGGTAAAATTAAAGTGCACCAAATGGGTAATGAGGGTAGAGAGCAAATTGTTCGTTTAGCAAAAGATGGTGATGTTGTAGGTTACCGTTCTCTATTAAGCGGTGAAGCTTACAACTGTAGTGCAACTGCACTTGATGATACATCTATCTGCTTTATCCCTAAAAATGTATTCTTAGAATTAGTCGAAAAGAACAAAGATCTTTCGATGCAAATCATACAATTACTTTCTAAAAATTTACGCCAGGCAGAAAATGCAATCTTGCATTTAGCACAAAAATCGGTTCGCGAACGTATGGCTGAAGCCCTACTATTTCTTAAGGAAGTATACGGTGTGGAAGAAGATGGCGTAACCTTAACGGTTAGTCTTTCTCGTGAGGAGATTGCTACTTTAGTGGGTACTGCAACCGAAACAGCAATTCGTTTGTTATCGGAATTCAAAACCAGTAAAATGGTAGAGTTTTCCGGCAAGAAGATTAAAATCCTTGATCAAAAAGAGCTCCTAAAAACGGCTAACTTAAACGAATAATTCCCAATACCCCTTTCTTAATTTTTCACTCTTATAAAACAATTCAGTTTGAATGATGTTATTTTTTAACATACAATTTAAACGGAATGGAATCTTTAAAAGATAAAAATGTACTCATTCTTGGAGCAACAGGTGGCATAGGTGCTGCTTCCGCTCGATTAATAAAAGCAAGTGGAGCAAATGTATTTTTGGCGGCCCGCAACGAAGAAAAATTAAATGCTTTAGCATCAGAATTAGGCATCCCATCATCACAAGTATTCCTTGTGGACATTAGCAAATACAAGGATGTAGAAGTATTAGCCAATATAATTCATGCTCAAGTTTCGAGTATAGATATCTTAATAAATGCCGTAGGTATAGGCATCATCAAACCAATAGAACAACTTACTGCAGAAGATTTTTTCAAAACCATTGAAGTGAATTTAATGGGTGCATTTTATGTGGTGAAGTCTTTCTTAGAGCCTATGAAATTAAAGAAGACTGGCTTAATTATTAATATTCCCGGTGTACTTGGAAAAACGCCAATGGCAGGGGCTGCAGCTTACTCTGCTTCAAAATATGGATTAAACGGTATGATGAAGTCGATCCGTGAAGAATTAAAACGTACAGAAATTAGAATTACGAATATATTTTTAGGTGGAACAGATTCTGCTTTTTGGGATACTATCGATTTACGTGTACAACGCGATAAATTCATTAGTGCCGAAGAAGCCGCTAAATCAATTTGGTTCCTATGCCAACAACCAAGTTCTGGTGTTGTATCTGAAATGGTTCTTCAGCCTTTTAATCACCAAGCTATCTAATATGAAAATTACGAGATCCTTGATTGATGAGATGAGTAGCCGATATCGTGCTACTTTCATAAATTCCATAGAAGGATTTAAAAGTCTCAACTTAATAGGTACGAGAAGTGCTTCAGGCATTAGCAATTTAGCACCATTCAATTCTATTGTACACATTGGTTCTAATCCACCTCTCATTGGTTTTATGGCTCGACCAGAAACAGAAGAACACCAAACCCTAAAGAACATTAGAGAAACTGGTTCGTACACCATCAATCATATTCATCAAGATATTCTACAAGCAGCACATCAAACGAGTGCAAAGTATGATGCGAATACTTCGGAGTTTATGGCTTGCGGTTTTACCGAACAACTAACTAAAGTATCCGATGCTCCTTATGTGTTCGAATCGAGAGTAAAATACATGCTCCAGTTAAAAGAGATTATACCCATTGCTCTGAATAATACAAACTTAGTGATTGGGGAAATTCAAGAAATTGAAATTGATGATTGTACAATAGAGCCCGATGGCTTTGTGCACTTGGAGGAGCTTGGGAGCATGACCTGCGTTGGGGTTGATGCTTATTTTAATGTTAGTTTAAAAGAACGTTTGGCATATGCTAAAAAATGATAGATTTGTCTTGTCCAAAATCAAAAGATTATGCCGAATATAGAACAAAAAGAAAAAATTAGAGCTGCGTATATCGATTACGTATTAACTCATGGTGAACGCCCTGCAACTGTTTATGTTTTCATGAAAGAGTTGGGTATCGCAGAAGAAGACTTTTACATTCACTTCAGCACTTTTGATTCAGTCGACGCAAGTGCGTGGAGAGTTTCCTTCAATCACACCTTAGAAGCCATCACTACACAAGATGTATTTGCAGGTTATTCTTCGAGAGAAAAAATACTTGCATTTTATTTCGGTTTAGTAGAACATTTAAAGACCAATCGTAGTTATGTTACATGGTGCTTCAAGAGTACTTCTAAACTTCAATTTAATAATCCACCTTACTTAACGGATTTTAAAAAGATGTTCGAAGATTTTGCGAATGAAGTTATTCAGCAAGGCATCAGCAGTGGAGAAATTATCGACAGAAAATTGATCAGCGATAAATACAAAGATGCACTATGGGTGCAGTTAGTATTCATCATACATTTCTGGATAGACGATAACAGTACAGAATTTGAAAAAACAGACGAAGCCATTGAGAAAGGCGTAAACATCACATTCGATTTAATGGCTCAATCGCCATTAGACAGTATGGTGGAATACGGGAAATTCCTCTGGCGAAATGTCGCCTTTAAAAAATAAACAGAATGAAAGAGCAAGATAGTATTGCAACAGGTAAAGTAGAGCGTTCAGCAAAATTTGTAAAAACAGGGATTAAAGTAGGGGGGAATTACCTAAAGCATTATACTAAAAAGCTCTTCGATGCTGATTTAACAAAGGATCAACTCAATCAAGACAATGCAGAAGATATTTATGAGTCGCTGAGCGAACTAAAAGGTTCTGCACTAAAGGTGGCGCAAATGCTTAGTATGGACAAAAGCATTATGCCCAAAGCCTATGTCGATCAATTCTCTAAATCGCAGTACAACGCACCACCACTTTCTGGTCCGCTCATTGTGCGTACCTTCAGTAAATATTTTGGTAAAACTCCCGATAAGATTTTCGATACGTTTGATATCAAGTCGAGCAATGCCGCATCTATTGGGCAAGTACACAGAGCTACAAAAGATGGGAAGAACTTAGCCATCAAAATACAATACCCAGGTGTAGCCGAAAGTATTAGTTCCGATTTGAAATTAGTAAAACCATTTGCATTCCGTTTGCTTGGTATGAGCGAAAAGGAATTAGATATCTACATGAAAGAAGTAGAGCAAAAAATGGTGGAAGAAACGGATTACATTCTCGAAGTTCAACAATCGAAGAAGTTTGCAGAAGCTTGCCAGTCTCTTAAAAATGTAGTGTTCCCAGCGTATTACCCCGAACTATCGAGTCCGAGAATTATTACCATGGATTGGGTAGAAGGTTTGCACTTGAAAGAGTGGTTAGCGACGAATCCAACGCAAGAGCAACGCAACACCATCGGACAAGCATTATGGGATTTCTATAATTTCCAGATGCATACTTTGAAAGAAGTTCACGCAGATCCACATCCTGGCAATTTTATCATTACACCAGATTGTAAATTGGGAGTATTAGATTTCGGATGTGTGAAAGCATTACCAATGGATTTTTACACGCCATATTTTTCATTAATTATAGGTGATACCTTAAACGATAAAGCAAAAACGATTCAGTGTTTCCGAGAATTAGAAATGATACTCGATAAAGACGACGCGCAAGCGATTGATTTTTATTACAACTGGTATCAAAAAATGATTCGACTTTTTGCTCAACCCTATATTAACTCATCATTCGATTTCTCGAACAAGCAATTCATGCAAGAGTTATATACCTTTGGAGAGCAACTCACCAAAATGCCCGAATTCAAACAAGCCCGCGGAGTGAAACATTTTATCTACGTTAACCGTACAAACTTTGGATTGTATGCCATCCTTTCGGAGCTAGATGCACAGATTCTAACGAATCAATATGCAAATGCGTAAATGTGCAGATGTTAATTTGAACAATTAGCCATTAAAAATTCTAAATTCTAAGTTCTAAATTCTAAGTTGAATTAGATAATTAATTAATTGTCCAGCGTCTTTTGTCCAGTGTCCAGAGTCTTTTGTCCAATTCGCTAGTTCGCAAATTCGTTAGTTCGCTTGCTTCCATTCGTCCAATAAAATAAGCACATTATAACATAAATATTAGTTGTTTTTTAGTCGTGTTATTTCATAAGTTAGTCGTGAGATAATTTGTATATAATTGATATTCCATTTAGTTTTCGGGAATTAATATTTTAAAAAATTTAATTCTAATGTATGAAACTAAAGCTCTTGTTTTTCTTTATCGTATTACTTTTTTCGATTGAATATAGTAATGCTCAAAAATCAACACCAACTGTTCAACTTTGCAATAACTATACTTGTAAAGTGGTGGATAGTTTTGGGTGTGTAAGTTACAAATTCAAAAAGGAATGCGATCTCGAAACTATTTGGAATTGGGGTGATGGTACGAGTGAGACCACATCCAAGGATATGTTTGTGATGCATCAATATTGTAAAACTGGGAAATATTTGGTGAGCATAAGCCTGGCTAGTTCACCAGGTATTATTCGTTATTCTTTTTATGTGTATCCTGTAGTTGATGCATCTATTGATTTTACATACACAATAGTTTCACAAACAGATTGTGATAAATCTATTGTTAATTTTCAGGCATATTCTAACTGTATTGATGCATATGATGTTAATGGGTATCCAATCCCGGGTTCAGATGCAGTAGAATGGGACTTCGGTGATGGCACCACTTCTAGAGACTTAAATACACAACACACCTATACTTCGGGTGGAGATTATGTAGTAACCTTAAGAGCTATCAGTTCACCTTGTGAATTTCAGAAAACACTGACCGTACATTTAACTGATCCTGTTACTTGTTGTTTAGATAATTTTAATTTTACCCACACGTTATGGAAACCCTCAGGAAACAATACCTATTCAAATACTACCATTAGTGTTAAGGATGAACTTCATTTATACCCAGGGGATTATTTGCAACTTAATTCCGTTCGATTGGAAATGGGTAAAGATGCTAAGATTGTAATTGAACGAGGTGCGAAGCTCTTGTTAAACAATACTACAGTTACCACAACTACTTGTGGAGGATATGTTTGGGAAGGTATAGAAGTATGGGGTAGCGGAGATTATGTAGATCAAGATGAGATTTATGGAATAGAAGGTAAAACAGGTATTCTAAAAATGGATTATTCAATTATTGAAAATGCAGACGAAGCAATTTCGGTTACAAAGAAACTTGGCTTAGGTTTCTTTGAAATAGATAAAAACTTTAATGGTGGATATATCAATATTTTAAATTCTACTTTTAGAAATAACTATACGTCCATCAATATGTGGCCTTATAAGGCTTGTGGTAATAGAATAGCAATTTCGCCAGATCCTAATCCAACACCAATACCATGTTCCGATTGTAATAAGTATAGTAATTTATCAGATATCAATAATAACAGCTTTATTTGTAATGCTCCTATGCGAGATGCACGTTATACCATGACCACTGATGAAGGAGTATCG